>JAGVYW010000043.1:57034-69897 GCA_018303075.1 Candidatus Woesearchaeota archaeon
AAACTTTTACAAAAAGTTTGATCAAAAGACATTTCCTTCGCTAACGCTCAGTCAACTATTTAAAAAACAAAAAAAACGAGCCAGGGAAGATTTGAACTCCCGATCTGCAACTTTCTACTTTGAATATTAGTTCATTGCTTAGGAGGCTGCTGCCTTATCCAAACTAGGCCACTGGCTCATTATAACCGCATTCTTTACACTAAAATGTGCCAACATATTTAAAGATTAGCTCTTTATACTACAATATGAATAAATGTTTAATACTACATGAAGCAATGAAAATGTTTCTTAGAAGACAAAAGCTTAGATTTTTTAAAATAAGACAATATAAAGGAGATGATGAAGAAATCTGCAGACAAATTGTAGATAACTGCTTTAATGGAACTTATTTTCAGACAAGTACAGGGCATTTTGATGTATTTTATATGAGAGACTTTGGGATATGTTGTGAAGCTTTGTTGAGATTAGGATATAAAGAACAAGTTGAAAAAACATTGCAGTATGCTTTGAATATTTATCAGCGAGAAAACAAAATAACAACAACAATAACCAGAACAGAAAAAGCAGTTGATATGTTTTATTATTCTCCTGACAGTTTAGCTTTTTTATTATACTGCCTGCGTGTTTCTCAGCTAAGATATTTCATTGAGGTGTACAAACCATTTCTAAATCAACAGATTCAGCTGTTTTATAACACTGCAATTGACAAGAATAATGGATTGGTAAATAATAAGCAATATTCTTCAATGAAAGATCACAGCAAAGTAAAATCTTCCTGTTACAACAATTGTATGGCTGCAATGATCAAACAAGAGATTGAACTGATTAGAAAAGAACTAAAAATTGAGCTAGATAATCCACTTTTAAGATATGATTATCCTGCTTTACTTAAAAAGTATTTCTGGAATGGCAGCTATTTTAATGATGGGTTGTATGACAAAGATTATACTGCTGGAGATGCAAATGTATTTCCATTCTGGTGCAGGATCTTTGACATAACAAAGGATGCTGAATCCAAAAAGATGTTTAGCTCATGCTTGGCTGCAATACAAACTAATGGATTAGACAAATCTTTTCCATTAAGATATACAACTGAGAAAACAAAAGGAAAATATCTCTTTCTACAGAAACTACTTGCTCCAAATTATGAAGGAGATACAATCTGGATGCATTTAGGATTATGTTATCTTGATGTTATTGCAGAATATGATAAAGATGATAAAAAATTGCTTGAGAGATATTTAGAATTATATAAAGAGAAGATTGCTGAAGATCAGAATTTCTTAGAGGTATATAATGTAGACGGCAAAGTGTATAAGACATTCTTATATCATGCTGATGAAGGAATGTTATGGGCTGGCAAGTATCTGAAGCTAGTAGAATGATTTTGTTTGCGTTTCATAATCTAAATCTAAAATACTAATATTTAAAAAGGAATATGCTGATAATAATAAAAGATGATAATATGAAGGAAAAAACAATACAAACGTATGATAATAATATAATTTATTATAAACATAAGAGATTTAACAACAAAAACAAGCCAACACTGGTATTTATACATGGGCTGTCTGGCAACCATACTATATGGAACAATGTTGTTCAATACTTTCATAAGAAAAGATACTCAACTATTGCAATTGATTTATATGGACATGGAAAATCATCTACTGTAAAACAAAAATCAAGATATAAACTAGAATATTTTGCAAAAGATATTGACTGCATTCTCGAAAAAGAAAAGATTAATAATTCCATTTTTGTTGGGCATTGTCTTGGTGGAATGGTTGCTTTAATCTATGAGAAATTATTTCCTGAAAAAGCAAAAGCATTTGTCCTGATTGGAACAACACCTGCTAGTTTTGTGAGATACCAATATTCATTAATGAGATATTTGCCAAGTTTCTTTTACAAGCTCACAACAACTATCATAGGTTATGCCACAACGCCTTTCTCAAGGAAAAACAAGCCATATATTGATTTTAGCAAATTGCATAAGCATAATGCATTTACTATTGTTTATTATGATTTGCAAACAACATCACTGACAGCATATGCATATACAATACTTGCAATGCTTCATTATAACATGAAAAAGTATCTGCCAGCAATAAACAGACCAACACTTGTAATTATTGGTGAAGATGATAAGGTATTGCTTCGAAAAAGTGCATTGGATCTGCATAAGAATATTAGAAGCTCACAATTGCATATCATGAAGAAAACAGACCACCTTGTACCAATGAGAAAATCTATTGAATTGGCGAAGATTATTGAACAATTTGTTAGAACTAAGGTGTAAATATGGATAAAAAAGAACTTTTAGAATTAATTAAGACAGGTGAAGGACTTACTTTAGAGTTTAAAGAAAGTGTAAGTTCTAATCTTGGAAGAGAGTAATACTCAACAGAACAGTGATGAATGAAAAGTTGGGTGAAAACCAGAGAAAGATAATTCAATTAATTATTGCAAACCTCAAGAAGAAATGTTTAATTAAAATGATATGACCAGACAAAGACGGACGTTGGGAAATAATTAGAAAAATAAATTAGAAGGTACGTTATAATGGAAAAGAATAAAAACAAGAATGTGGAGATTATTTGTAGAAACCAACTTATTTCAGTAATTATCCCAGCAAGAAATGAAGAGAACTACATAGAGCAAACACTGAAATCAATCAAAACACAAAGCTACAAGAATATTGAGATAATTGTAGTTTGTAATAATTGTAAAGATAAGACGCATGCAATTGCCTCAAAATATACAAATAAGGTTTATGATACAACACTGCCAAATGTCTCTCTTAACCGTAACTATGGAGTCAGAAATGCTGAAGGAGAGATATTTGTTTTTCTTGATGCAGATTGTATTGCAGATAAATTTCTGATTGAGAAAATTGTTTATTGGACAAGAAAAGGATATATTGGAGGAACAGTGAAAACATCGCCATTAGAAAATAAATTCAAACATAAATTAATTTGGCGGCTAGGGCATATTACTAAATATATCTTTCTAACTGCTTCAGGCATAATGTTCTGCAAAGCTGGATATTTTCCAAAATTCAGAACTGATTTAAATGTTGCTGAAGATACTTATTTTATCTTAGGATTAAAAAAACAAGGAAAGGTAAAATATATAACTGACAGTTTTATCAAAACATCAATGAGAAGATTTGAAAAAGAAGGCTATCTGAAAACTTTGTTTAAGCAGGTCTTTGCTTTTTTTAGGAGAAAGAAAATTGCCTATAAAGAGGTAAGATAGAGAAAACAGAGAAAAGGTTAGAAGGTAAAGATTATGTTTATTCCAAAAAGATACGGTCAATCACAAATAAAAAAATGTCCATGGTGTCAAGGTGTTGCTTTGACAGAAAACTATCAAAAAGTACCTGTGTGTCTCAAACATAGAGATAATTATTTTGAAAATGTCAAGTGCAGCTGCGGAAAGTTTATTGATTTAATGCACGGTAAATTTGGCAGTTTCTTTACATGCATTAACTGCGGCATAATCAGCATGAAGAAAGCTTTGGAAGTAAATCAGCTGAATGATATTACTAAAGTTGAGAGAAACCAAAAGAATAAAAGCAACCAAGTCTTTAATAGAAAAGCAAACAATGATGATATGCTTGACTTATTGAGTTCTATCAGAACAAACAAAAAAAGTGAAAACCAGATTATGAAAGAATGTTCAGTGAAATCACAGCAGAATGCTGTAAAAAAAGAGAAAATTCCAACATTGTTTGAAATGCTGGATGCAGATGAGAATGAAAAAGAGATCAAAAAGGAGAATAAATATCAGATGAAAACTGAAAAGGAAAGCTTTGACAAAAATAATTATAATAAAAAAGAAATCATCGTTAGTTCTGATGAATTGGATTTTATGTAGATTAAAGTAGTAATAGGTTATACTATAATTTATCTTCAACAATTATTCTTTTTTCTTCAATTATCCGCTTATACAATGCTTCTAATTGTGAAATGATGATTGATAGCTCATGTTTTTCTGCTTCTTTTTTTGCGTTTACTCCGAGCATCTCCCTTAACTGCTGAGATTCATACATCTTTTCCATGTAATATGCTAATTCTTCAATATCAAAAGCTCGTGCAATAAAACCAGTAGACTCATGCCTTACTAAATCAGGAATTGCATATTTATCAACGCCAATTACAGGCAATCCTGCTGCAAAACTTTCAAGAATCATCATTGACTGCGTTTCCATAGTCGAAGCTGTAATTGCAAAATCATAATTAGTTAAGAAGTCATTGATAATAGTTTCTCGCGGAAGATAGCCAAAAATCTTAATTGAATCTTCTCTATTTAGTTCTTTAATTAATCTCTTGACTTTTTCAAATTCAGGACCATTGCCAATGATATGCAGTTCAATGTCCTCTCGATTTTGATTATTTCTTTTGAGAAAATTGTCAAATGCTTTTACAAGAATGTCAACATTCCTTTCATATGAAATCCTTCCAAAATGCAGAATCTTGTTTTTCTGCGAATAATCTGTCTTTACTGGAAACTTATTTAGATTTATGCCGTTAGAGATCACTTCAATATTTTTATTAATCTCTTTCTCTATCAATTCGTTTTTTATTGCAGTCGAGGGAGTTATTATTAGATTAAATCTTGAATAGTATTTTTTTAATATTTTCCAGACAAAACTTTTTGTTGTTTGGTAGCGTGTTAAGTTATTTTTATTGATATCATTTTTCTTTTCAAATAGATGATGTATGCCTAACAAACGATGCGGCATGATATATTCGATCTGTTCTGTACATAGTGAATGAAACGTTGCAATAATTGGTATTGTATGAAATCTTGCATATCTCAATGCGTATGGTGTTGTAACACCTAATTGATGAACATGGATTATATCTGGATGAAATAATTTCAATTCTTTCATCACTTTCTTTTTATTTGGCAGGATGATACGTATTCCTTTGTAAGTAAAAAGCGGAATTGATGATAAACGCACAATTTCTATATTTTTGTGAATAAAAATCTCATTGTTTTCAGGATATTTTGCTGTTATTATCAAAATATGATGGCCTTTCTCTGCTAATGCTTTTGTTGTCTGGATTAAAGAAGAAACTAAACCATTAAAATCAGGATAGAATGAATCAGTAAGGATTGCTATTTTCATAAAATGTTAGTGTTTTTGTTTGGTTTTATAAAATTAGTGGTTTTAAAAATATTTTAATGAGAGATTTATAAAAAAAGAAGTAATGTATAATTTATTTAGTCACCACAAGTATATAAAACTATTTATCTTGAGTTAATTATATAAATAAGTTCAATCGCTTTATCCTTCTATGATATTAATCATGTTAGGTCCTCCTGGTTCAGGAAAAGGAACGCAAGCAGAGAGAATAATGAAGAAATTGGCTATACCTCAGATTTCTACAGGCGAAATGATTAGAAATGAGATTAAATTAGGTAGTGAATTAGGCAAGAAAGTAAAAACAATTGTAGATGCAGGCAATTTGGTTTCAGATGACATCATGATTGAAATTATAAAAAGCAGAATCTCTCAAAAAGACTGCAAAAATGGTTTTATTCTTGATGGTTTTCCTAGAACAATAAAACAAGCAGATGGTTTAGGCAGTCTTCTGACAGCTTTAAAGCTTAAGCTTACTGCTGTGATTAATTTTGCAGTTGATGATGAAAATATAATTAAAAGAATCTCTACAAGAAGATTCTGCACCAAATGCGGCGCAACTTATAATATTGTGACAAATCCTCCAAAAAAGAAAGAGGTATGTGATTCCTGCAATTGTGCATTGATTCTTCGTGATGATGACAAAGAAGAAACAGTCAGAAACAGATTAAAAGTATATGAAGAGAAAACACAGCCATTGATCGATTACTATAGAAAACATAAGCTATTGATGGATGTTGATGCAAGCAGATCAATTGATGCTGTCAATAAAGATGTTCTAGGAAGATTAGATAAATTATAATAAATGATAGAAGTTGTGGATAAATCTAACCGAACACAACCTTAAATGATTTATCATCTATTACTTCTGTTCTTATCTTTTTACCTATCTTAATCCCAAATTCTTGTAATCTCTCTGGTAAAATCAATCCCATAGAATTACCAATCCTTGTTATCTTTCTCTCAGAAGAGATAGCATCATGTAATCTCTGCAAATCAGCATATTTTTTTGCCTGCTCTTTTGTCATGGTATATACTATCAACTGTACTATCAACTGTACTATCAACAGAGATAATAATAAGGCTATGGATTTTCGCTTACCAGACGCAGAAAATCCAAGTCCTTTTTCAGGTAATTTATATCCGTTGCGTATTTGAAGACTTATGCAAGCATTACCTTATACTTAGATTTTAGATATTTTGGTACTTTTTTAACAGTAAAAAAAACTTTATCATGAACACTCTGATTTTTGTAAGGTATTTTAGATACAATAGATATATCCTCATTCGCTCTTCACACATGTACAATAGAAATTACATTGTCCTGTACTCCATTTGCAAAGTGAAGATATTTTTTTTGGATATTCTTTAATATCATCAGACTTCGTGCGTATATGTATCAGTTCACATTCTTTTTTTGCAAGCTTGAGAAGAGCATTATCTACTTCTAGAAATCTTTCCCCGTGTCTCAAGAAATCAATACCAACAAGTTTTGGAGTTATTCCATGTTTTTGCTGATAAAGCAATGCATAAATACCAAGCTGCAATTTGTATTCTTCAGTAATCTGATCTTTCTTGGATGTCTTATAATCTATAATCTTTACATGTTCGTCATGTTTAAAAATAGCGTCGACAAATCCACGTACACCAAGAATGTCAGATGAATATTCTATTTCAGTAATAGGTGTCAAAAGTTTAAATGCTTCATGTAATGTATATTGCTGCAATTCCTTATTTAGTTTTTCAATAAATAATTCTAACCAATCATTAATCATATCTTGTGTTTCATTGAAATAAAAAAGATAATCTTCTGTTGATAGATTAAGAGAGTCAAGCTCCTGCTGAGAAGCTGCCCAATGTTTTTTGAATAAGTCGCTGATTAATATTTTCAGCAAATAATTATAATTATCTTCAGTGATGATTGAAGCATTAATCTTAAAGAACTCCTCTAATACAGAATGCGTTAACTTTCCACGCACTAAATGAATGCTTGTTTTAGTCGGCAATTTTTCCATATATTGATAATAATATTTTCTTGGGCATTGCTTATAAGTGTTAATAGAACTTGGGCTTTGTATGCGTTTGAATTGAAGCTGTGATGGTGTTTGTGATGTTATTTTTGATGATTGCTGTAGTTCATGTATAGAAATAGCAGCATCTCTTGAGATAGTTCCTTCAGTTAAAGATACATCACATAATGTCACCTCTTTTTGAATTTCCATAAAAAGATATAATTCAGAAGTTGTTTAAATGTTTTACTGAAAGAGAATTTTACTTTTAATCATAAACATCTTTTCTATGATCAAGCGCTTCAAGAGTTACTATCTTATTATTTTCATCAATAGTAAAAATAAGTCTAAATTTCCTTGCTAATCGTGTTGAACGATAACCATGAAGATTTCCTGCAAGATTTCCACCAACAGCCAAAGGTTCTTCTTCTAGTTTCTGCAATTTCTTCTCAAGTTCAGACAGAAGTTCATGATTATTTCTTTGCTTTTTAAGACAATTAAGAAATGTTTCAGTTCTTTGCACAATCCATTCAGGCATTAATATCACGCAATAAATCTTTCATAGAAGTAATGACTTTAATTCTTCCTTGTTTTTTATCTTCATTGCTTGCTTTTAATTGTTCCATTGTATCAGGATTTTGCATAATTTCAAGAGTATCAACTAATTTATCCATATCTTTTCTCGTGATCATATTTTTTTCAATATTTTTTAGTTTATTGTATATTTTGTTTATGATAGTTGTTTCTTGCATAATGCTAATAAATAAGAAGTTGTTTAAATGTTTTACTGAAAGAATTCTCTAATTCCCATACAACTGTGACTTCCCTAGTAGATTCATTATCTCAGGCATGACATTTAATCCTATAATGTGGCCTAATCCACCATTTGCACATGCCCGCTCTCCAAATTTAGTTACATCATCTACTCTTACACCAATGCCATTCATCAATATTGGTACAGGATCAGCTGAATGCGTTTTTAATGTACATGGAGTTGAATGGTCAGCTGTTACAACAATAAGTGTATCATCTAAATTAGAAATAATTCTGATTGCTTTATCTATCTTTTCAATGAATTTTTTTTTTTCAGCGAAATTACCATCTTCACCGCAGCTGTCAGTTGCTTTAATATGGACAAAAACAAAATCATATCTTTTTAATGCATTTTTTGCTGCTGTAAATTTTGCTTCTAAATCTGTATGTAATGTTCCTGTTGCACCTTTTACTTCAATTATATCCATGCCTAAAGCTTTTGCAATGCCTTTGTATAATGGAGCGCCTGCAATACAGCATGCTGATAGTTTATACTTATCAAAGAATGATTGAACTTCTTCAACATAACCAGCGCCTCGCAATAGTAAATAATTTGCCTCAGGCAATTTCTTCTTTGAGCGTTCTTTGTTTAATGGATTCTGCTTTAGTTTAATATGTGCAAATTCAATAAATCTATTTAATACATCAGCTGTAAACTGAGCTTCTTTTGAATTATCAAGCGGCATTGCTTTCTTTGCTTTTACATCAATTTCATGTGGATCAGGATCAGAAACTTTATAACTTAAATTATAGCCTGACATTACAACTGCTGTTCTATGCATTACACCTGGCTGGATTGCAAATCTAACTCCATTGATCAACGCACCATCTAACTCTTTAATAAAAGGTTCAGCTGATTCAATTCTTCCTGCTCTTCTGTCAACAATTGTTAAATCGCTTTTGACAGTTGCGAGATTGCAGCGAAATGCAACATCTCCTTTGTTTAGTTTCATCCCTAAACCAAGTGCTTCATACATACCTCTGCCTTTATAACATTGTTTTGTATCATACCCAAATAATGAAAGATGAGAAACATCACTTCCAGGTCTTATACCATAACCAACAGTATGTACTAAACCTGTAATGCCTTCTTTTGCTAGTTTATCAAGATTTGATGTTTTTGCTGCTTCTAATGGTGTCAGATTCTTTAATTGTTTTATTGGCCTGTCTCCTAAACCATCACATACTACAAAAATTACCTTATTCATACAAAAACCTCTTTTTGCTTGATTTTAAGAAGAAAGTTAGATATAAATGTTTCGGATTTTTTTGTTATGGAATAGCAAAAAAATGAGAGATAACTTTATAAACAATAAAAATAATGAATCAGTTTATATTAAATTATTAACAAGAGGAGGTAGTAGATATGACAGTTTTAGCTAGTGGTGGGTTAAAGTGGATGTTAGCTGGTGCTTTAGTTGCAGTATTAGTTATTGGTGTAATTTATGTGTTTTTTGCACTTGCATTAATGACTATAGCTAAGAAAACAAAAACAGAAAATGCTTGGCTTGCATGGATACCAATAGCAAATATATATTTGATGACACAAGTTGCAAAAGTTTCTGGATGGTATACAGCAGGATTGTTATTAGCAGTTATTCCAATAGTTGGTAATATTGCAATAATCGCATTGTTTTGCTATTTATGGTGGAAAATAGCAGAAGCTAGAAACAGACCAGGATGGTGGGGAATACTTATTGGATTAATCCCAATTGTTAACCTTGTTATGGTAGGTATGTTAGCTTGGAGCGATAATTAGAACAAAATAAAGATATTTTTTTCAATTATTTCTCTTTTTTATAGTTCTTCTTCAATCTCTAACAATCGATTATACTTAGCCATCCTTTCTCCTCTGCATGGAGCTCCTGCTTTTATCTGACCACAGCTCAATGCAACAGCTAAATCTGCAATAAAACTGTCATTTGTTTCTCCACTTCTATGGCTGACCATGATATTCCAGCCTGCTTTCTTTGCAATTGAAGCTGATTGTAATGCTTCTGTAATTGTTCCAATTTGGTTGACTTTTAATAGCAAAGCATTGCATAGCTTTCTTTCAACTGCCATTTGTATTCTGACTGGATTTGTAACTAACAAATCATCTCCTACTATTTGTATTTTCTTCTTTTTTCCAAGTACTGAAGTTATTTCTTGAAATCCTAGAAAATCGTCTTCTGCAAAAGGATCTTCAATTGAAACAACAGGATAGTGCTGAACAATCTGTTCATAAACATGCAATAGCTTCTCTCTGTTAATTGTGTAGCCATCAATTGTGTAATATCCTTTATGATAAAATTCTGATGCTGCACAATCTAAAGCTATATTAATCTGTTTTGTATAGCCTAAACTATCAATTGCATGTTGTAATAAATCTAATGCATCTTCTGTTGATTTAATATTTGGTGCAAATCCACCTTCATCACCAATGTTTGCAGAAATCTTGCCATATTTCTTGACAATTATTTCTTTAAGATGATGATAAGTTTCAGTACCTAATCTTAATGACTCAGCGAATGTTTTTGCTTTTGGTACAATCATGAATTCTTGGATTGAAAGTTTATTTTCTGCATGTTTGCCGCCATTGATTATGTTCATGTAAGGTGTTGGCTGGATATTCTTTTTTTGTTTTTGCAGCGAAACATATAATTCTTTATTTTGTGAAATTGCTGAGGCTCTTGCAAATGCCATGCTTACCGCTAACAATGCATTTGCACCAAGATGAGATTTATTGATTGTGCCATCAAGCTCAATAAGAAGCTGATCCAATTGCTGCTGAGAAAATGAATCATTTTTAATGTTTCTTGCAATTATTGTATTGATATTGTTTACAGCAGTTAACACACCTTTGCCTCTGTAATACTTTTGATTATTATCTCTCAGTTCAACTGCTTCATGCTTTCCAGTTGAAGCGCCGCTTGGAACAGATGCAGTGGCCGTACAAACTTTGTTGTTATTATTATTTTTATTATTTTTCAGAGTAAGAACAGCTTCTACAGTAGGATTTCCACGTGAGTCCAGAATCTGTCTTGCAGTTACATTCTTAATAGTGTACATATCAGCAGTAAGAATTAGTGTACATATAAACTTTAATGACTACTAAGAAATGAAACTACAAAGAATTTCTCCGATGATTCCTAATCATAAATGGAGAAATAATAAACATTATAATAATAAAACTAAATGAAATTAAACAAAATATGCAGTATGCCTTGATTATATATGCCTCCAGATATGTAAGATAAATTGAAAATCCAAGTGAGATAATTGCAAGTGCAAATAAGAAATAGTATGCAGTTTTTGTTGTAATTGGTTCATCAATAAGCTTACCTATTTTTGTAAAATCATAGTTTTTCAGCAAAAGAACTGCAGTTATTAAGAATAATAAATAAGTTAAGCCGCCTAAAATTGCAACAGGAATGCCAAATAATTTTGAATAGGCGCTTTTATTTACAACATCACAGTCAAAATGCTCTCCAAAGATACAGAACTTTGATATAGAAGGCTTGTAGTGAAGAGATGTGAGGTATGACGACAAAAGAATGCCTAAAATTGAGATGATTATGATTATAATTAAGAAGACTTTATTGCTTTGTTTGAATACTTGCAATGGATTCTTATGCTTTGTCATAACTTTTTGGTTTTCCACATTTTCCATATTTTAAAGTTAGAATAGAATCACTATTAAAAGCTTATGGAATAAAGTAATTGTGTGTTATCCCAAAACTATTTCCCTACGGTGAGTTTGTTCCTTGTATGAAACTTACAAGAACAAAACTCCTTGAGACTCTCAAGAACAAAAAGAATGATGGGAACTGGACAAATATTTATAGGGGAGATAAATGCGAAAATTGCAAGTTTAGAGAAGAGTGTATTGGAAAGAAGAACAAACATTTGAGTTTAGGAGAGTCTATCAAAAAAATATTTTTTTGGCTAAATTATGATTTATTTTTTGAATCATAAGACAGCCTGCGAAGTGCCATCTCATTAATAGAGTTAGGGGGTCGCTGTTTTTGATAGAAAAGTATTTAAATAAGCTAAGCTTACAGTAAGAAAGTAAGATAATTGGAGGTAATTAAAATGAATGTTGAAACGGTAAGGATGTCATCAAAAGGACAAGTCGTAATTCCCCAGGATATACGCGAGGAGGTTCACGTGGATGAAGGAACGATCTTTGCGGTAGTTGGAACTAAGGACACCATAATCTTAAAAAGGATTACTACGCCTAGTAAAGAAGAGCTTATTAAGGATTTAGGATTCTTTGCCAAGAAAGCGAAGATGAAGCTTCAAAGTAGAGGAGTTACGGAAAAAGACTTGCAGGCGAAATAATAATGGCCGTTACTTTTGATACAAATGTATTGCTCTCTGCTACGTTGTGGGATGGAAGTGTCGCACAGAAATTATTATTTGATCTGATTAGGCAAGGGATTAAAATATATTCCACTACTGAGATTATTTCAGAATATCAAGAAATTTTGAAACGAGATTTTGACTTCTCAGATGCAGAAGTGTCTGAAATTATGGAGAAAGTTCTCACATTTGTAACTCTGGTAAGTCCTCAAACAAAAATAAAGGCAGTAAAAGATGATCCTGATGACGATATAATTATTGAATGTGCTCTTGAATCTGAATCTTAAAGAATTCAGGGGGATACGAATAATCAGACCAGAAGAAGCAAGAGCTATCCTATGAAAATAATTTAATGAGTCGCTGTTTTCCACATGAGTTGAAAGAATTTGTCGTACGATTCCGCAGCTTCTTTTTGATGAATAACTACTCCAAGCGGTTTATCCGTCCACACGATAATTCCGATTTTATCATTTCTGATGATTGTTTCAGTAAGAGGTTCAAATCCTGCTTTAGTGTACTTTACTTCTGATTTTGGATATTTT
>JAGVYW010000044.1 GCA_018303075.1 Candidatus Woesearchaeota archaeon
TTCATTAATTGATTTAAATAAATTTAACCCTATTGATATTTATCCTTCTGTTTGGAAAAAAATTGAAGTGTTGATTGACCAAGGTCAATTATTTTCCCCAATTGAAGTTTTTAATGAATTAGTCAAACAAGATGATAAAGTTGCAGAATGGGCAAAACAACATAAAAAAATGTTCAAACCAATAACCCCAAAACAAACAGAAATTGTTACTCAAATTTTAAAAAAGTATCCTTCAATCATAAATATAAAAAAGGAATTTTCAGCAGATCCATGGGTTATTGCTTTAGCTGTAGAATTTTCAAGAAATAAACAACAAACATTGACGCCTCTAAAATGGCTTGTAGTCACTGAAGAAAGCCAAAGAGAGAATAAGATTAGAATACCTTTAATATGTAAGGATTTTAATATTGGTTATCTCAGAATATTTGACATGTTCAGAAATAAAGGGTGGAAGTTTTAAAATGACCATAAAAGAAAAAATTGAACAAATCGAAAACGATGACAATGCAAATGATGAACACGTTTTGCATCAATTATTAGAATTGGCTATGGCTGTAACCGGCAGAGGAGATGTTAGCGATGATTACACCCATTTTATAGAATTTCCACTTGGTGACATTATGTTATTTTCTGATCCTTATTATGGGAATGTGCAGATAGATGAAACTGATTTAGACACTAAAATCATTAAAAAACTCATTACAGAAATTAAGAAAAGACTGCTTCAATTCGATAAAAAGATTGAAACAATTAGAGAGCAAGCTGCAACAGAAATTTTTGACAAACCACTAAAGATTAATTAACCAAAATGAAAAAAACAATAACAAATAACCAAAAAAAGACTTACGAAAAAATCGCCGAAGATGCAACTGTAGAAAGTTATACTTTAATTATACTTAGGTATAATTTTTATTTAAACATTTCCATTTTTTGTACGTAATATTTATAACAGCAGTATAATAACTCACATTATGCCTCAGACAATCTCAATCAAAGAAGCTTTAGAATTAGAAAACACTATTTTCATAGATACACGAACACCAGCAGAATATGCAGAAGCACATATTCCAGATGCTGTGAATATTCCTATATTCTCAAATGATGAACGAGCATTAATTGGCACAATTTATACAAAAATAAACAAAGAGCAAGCAATTGACAAAGGAGTTGAACTATTCTCACAGAAACTGCCAGATATACTTAAACAGATGAAACAATACAAAGATAAGACAATTATTATCAATTGCTGGCGCGGCGGAATGAGATCAAAAGTTGTAACAAATGTGCTTTGTGGTTTAGGATATAGAGCATTGCAATTAGAAGGCGGTCATAAAGCATATAGGAAATATGTGATAGAACAATTAAATAATTACCAATTTAAAGCAAGATTCATTGTATTATATGGTCTAACTGGCACTGGAAAAACTGAACTATTAAAACAATTTCCAAATTCCTTAGACTTAGAAGATTTAGCGCAACACAGAAACTCTCGTTTAGGTATGGTAGGATTACAACCAAGAAATCAAAAGATGTTTGATGCTATGATTTTGCAACGCTTTCGAGCATTGCAAAATAAAGAATTTATAATAATTGAGGGAGAATCAAGAAAATTGGGTAGAGTTTTATTGCCAGAATCATTGTATAAAGCAATGAAAAAAGGAATAAATATAAAAGTTGAGCTTCCAATAGAAACACGCTGCAAAAGATTAGCAGATGAATACTTTGATACCATTGAAAAGATCCAACAAATCAAAGAGATTGTCAAAACAATGATACCAGTATTAAGCAATAAGATTGTTGATGAAATAATCACAGCAATTAATTCTCAAGATTATGAAGAAGCAGTGAGATTATTGCTTGTGCATTTTTATGATCCAAAATATAACCATACAGTTGAAAATATTGATTATCAATTGAAAGTAAATAATGATATAACAAAAGTTGCTGAAGAGATAAGAAAGTTTTTAGAAACATATTAAAACAAATACATTCTCCATATTCTTATGCAGCTTACAGAAATCAAAGATAAAATCAACCCTAAACTATACCAATCATTACAACAAAGAAATCTCAAAGAATTGCGCCCTTGCCAGGAAAAGTCAATCAAATCAGGTTTATTCGATGGAAAAAACCTATTAGTCTGCACACCAACTGGTTCTGGAAAAACATTAGTTGCAGAATTTGCCGCATTGGATTCTGTATATAATAATATAGGAAAAGCAATATATATTGTACCATTGAAAGCATTAGCTAATGAAAAATATAAAGAGTTTAAACAAAGATATTCAGATTTAAAGATTGCATTATCTGTTGGAGATAATGATTCTGACGATTCTTATTTAGCAGGATATGATATAATTATTACAACCTCAGAGAAACTAGATTCTTTAATTCGTCATTCAATTCCATGGCTGAGAAATGTAAAAGTAGTAATTATTGATGAAATTCATTTGATTAATGACGAAGGGAGAGGACCAACATTAGAAATATTAATTACACTTTTGAAACATTTATTGAAAAATGTGCAAATAATTGGATTGTCTGCAACAATTGGCAATCCTAAAGAATTAGCTGAATGGCTTGAAGCAAAACTTATTCTTGACAATTGGAGACCAGTTAAACTCAAGAAAGGAGTTTACTTTGAAGGAAAAATAGAATTTGAACAATAAGAAAAAGAAGAGAAAGATTCTTAGACATATACAACTGAATTAATAAATAAAACAGCTAATCCAACAAGTAAAGTTAAGATTATCCCTGAAGAAATCAACACAGCTGCAACAGCTCTTCCAATTGATAATTGATGAATAACTTTAGTTATCTTGATATCAACTAATAATGACCAAATAGCAGTTGCAATAATAACTAATACCATAATCACACCAAATGTTGTTATTTCTTCAACATCAAAAGGAAATATATTAAGTACCATCAATATATGTGGAAATAATAATACTTTATAGAAAGGCATGAAATCAGCTTTACCTCCAAGCCATTTTGCAAAGAGGTGAGTTAATCCGTAGATGATTAAAGTTCCAAGAATTGTTGTTACAGGCAATATTATAAAATTTAACCCTTTCTCTAATGGTGTAACATCCATAAATAACTGAACAACTGCACTCAATAATGAAACAGCTAAAGCAATTGCAAGTCCATAGATTAATGCATTTTTATCTTTTGATAAATTTGACATTGTTTTTTCATCAAATGTAACAACTTTCCATGCATCCTGAAGATATTCTACAAATTCCATTTTTTATCACCTTTTTTTGTTGTAAATGTTGAATTATATAAAGCTTTTATTTCTCTGAATAGTAATGAAAAACTACTATTAATAGTTTTCTATCTCTCAGCTAACACTATCTCATACAATCCTTCTTTTAATTGCCCTGTACATTTATCTAACCCAGACAACAATGTTGTCAATAGTTCCTGATTGAAATTATTCTTAACATAGCTGCAAGTCATACTTTTTCCTTCAATAAGCTCTTTTATCTCTTTTGGTTCTTCATCTGATAACTTAACAATTTTCTTAACAACATTGCAATCATTGTCTGTTGTGAATTCATATTGTATTTGATCAACAGTTATTTGGTATCGTGCAGCATTGCAATTATTAGCATTTTCTAAAAAACATTGTTCATTTGTACAGTCAACTGCAGAAAATGATTTAAGATAAAATACAAAGAAAATAATAACTACCAACAATACTAATCCTATAATAAGCTGCGATTTATGAAGTAGTGGATTATATCCTAGTGCTTTCCCTGTTGTTACATATTTTTTCAGCAATTCTTTGACAATACCTTCTTTATAACCCGCTTTAAGTAATGCATTTTGAATCTGATCAAGAGTAAATCCTTTCTGATACTCTGTATGAATATAATCATCTATTCTTTTCCTGATTTCATCACTTGCTTCAACTTGTTTATCCATCAAATACTAATTTATCTATAAAAGTTTAAATTAATTTGTATTAACCTAAAAGTAATGAAAATATTTATAAATGGATTGCTCTTCCTTAGAGATTATGCAATTAGATGACGAAACACAGAATTTAATTGAAAGGATTAATCAAATTCATGGATTATCAAACATAGAAAGAATAAACAGTGAATATCCATTATTTGACTTTACAGATAATAACAGCACAAAACAAATGCTTTCTGTTTATAGTAAACTTGATTTTGATAGAGTATTAGCAATTAGAAATTCATTATATGAGGGATTATATAATGATGTTTTAAAAGATTTTGCTCAAAAACATAAAAACAAGTTTAACATTATAGATGTTTATTTTATTGTTGATGACAGCCAATTAAGTGATTATCAAAGAAGAAACAAAGTTATTGCATCATTATTAGATCTTATAGATAAACAAGATATTATTCATGGAGATGATATTGTCTTACCTTATATTTCTGATGACAAAAATCTATGGGATAGTAAGAGAAAAGGATTTGGTGACACATTTGAAAATAATATTCGAAAGCAATTATTAGCAAAAGGATTCCCAGAGATTTATGGTTATTCAGATGCATCATTATCAGTTGAAATATCAAAATATTTACTCCAAAGAAACTATCTTGCTGCAGCAGTTTACATTGCTTTATTTGAAGATAAAGTTTTAATAGGAGATTCTGATTCCAATCCAAAAACATATGCAGAAGGAGTGCTTGAATATTTTGTTAAAAGCAGAAATAAGAAAGAAACTGATGTTCCAGAAGATAAAAAGAAAATGGCAGTTATTGTACGGAAAGAATATATGCTATCACATGGAGCAAAAGATTTCTGCAAAAAACATGATTTAGGTTATGTTGTTTTAGAAGTTAGATGAATTACTACTAAAAAACAATTATTATTTTAATTATATCTTCACTTTTCTTCTTCTGTTCTAGCTGCTTTTAACAATCTTTCCTCAAACAATAACCCTTCTAATATCATCTCTTCAGAACAACTAAATACTTTTTTTGCAATAATTCCTTTAGAATCAGCACATTCTGTTTCATATATTGGTGAACCATTTGAACTGCCTATTAAAGAACCTTCCCAGAATTCTTTAATTCTTTCAGCTGTAACAAATAACCTAGAATAAATATTATCTCCTCTACTTCTATTATATCCTCTATTATTAGAACCACTGCTGCTATGCCTTGTTTCCCTCTCATGAAAAAGTGCAGCATTTAACAAACAAGCAAATCTTGCATCTCTTGTATCTCTACATGAAATTGTATCAGCAATTCTTGCATATAATCTTGGTTGAGTAAGATACAACAACAAATTAGAGATCTGAGTATTTCCACCATGATTATCACAAACTACATTATATTTACCAAGCAGTTCAGTAACTAGATTCTCTATTTTCATAGTTCTTTTTACTCCTCTTCTAAGAGCTTTAACACTTCGATTCTTATATTCGCCTAAATTAGAATAATACTGTGTTATCATCTGAATTGAAACATCAGCAACCAATGTTGAACGCAATAGATTTTTATATTTATCACTGCCAAACTCAGGATAAACTATAACCATCATATCAGAATATTTTGCTAAAGTTACATACCCATCCCTTAAAACACCTAAGCCCAATGATTGTTTTAATCCACTTCTTGGTTTAGTCATTAGAGTATTGATCAAACACAAATACATCCTAGCTTCAGCATCATGACCTAATAAATCCATTAATTCAGGTTCGTTTATATCTGGCATTCGCGCTTCAAGTGTTTCAAATCTTTGATCTTGCATTTTAAAACAAAAAACATGCTTATATTTAAAGCTTGTTATGTTTAGTTACTAAAAGGTGGTAGTCTATGTATTTTTACTTAATATTCTTACCCTCGCCACCAATATCAGTTTTATCTTCAACTACATTCTCACTTTTAACTTGCTGCTGCATATTCTGTGTCATTTTCTGACTAATCTTTTCGTTTTTAACAATTTTTTGCAATTCTAAGATAAAACTATGTGTCTTATTCAGATGATCATGCACTTTTGTTCTTGCACGTTCAAAAGCATGCTCTAGTGTTGGACCATTTAATTTATAGCCAATAACAACAGTATTATCAGACAATATATAGCTAGTTTTTACAACCATATCTACCCCTAACCATCTTTTGAGATATTCATACATTGTCTGCCTTGTAATGCCCGCATACATCCCCATCTCTTCAACTGTCATAACTGCTTTTGTTGGCTGCTTTTCTCTATTTGCAATCTTTGCACGTTCATATAATTCTATCAGAACTTGATGCATTTTATCTGTAGAATTCTCTTTTCTAGGCATTAATCCGAGACGTTGGATAATAATCTTTGCTAAATCATCAGAACTAGCATTTAATTCTGGCTCAATATTTGTAAGAATTATTTTTTGCTTTGCAATAACAATCACCGATTATATTTTTTATATCTGTTTACTTCTTATATCTATTTTTTCAATTTAAAGAATATAGCTAATTTATATATTTTCTGATTATAACGACACAATTCGAAATCTGATCTCAATAATGCCCCAAGAATTATAATTATTGTCAACTATTTGATTATATACTCTCACTTTATCCGAAATAAAGATAGAAACTTCTAATTTTTAATAATTGATTGCAAAAATAATAAAAAGTATAGTGCCTATATAATATATCCTGAGATATAATAATCAGATTAAATATATTGAAACATATATTAAACTACACAACCTATTGAACAGATATGTCAAAGGATATAAATATAAAAAACATAAAAACCTACAAAAACAAGCTTAAAATATTTAAGAAATGATTAAATTTTAATAACATCAGCCAAGCTACAATATTTAAGTTTAGCTTAAAATATTCTGTCAAAGATATAGATAATAAATGAGATTATGTAAGCTAAGATTAAAATATTTAATCAATATTAAAACAAACGAAATTCAGTTAAAAAATATATTTAACGCGATAAATACATTGAAGAAAAAGAGAGATTTTAGACGATAGAAACAGTTTTAGAATGATTCGAGATAATACCAAATAAGTGAAAAACAACCAAAACTACAATTTATGAGATAATCCCGAAAATGAAGTTCAATTCAAATAAAATGAACTAAAGTACTGCATAATTTCGACAATTTTTGCAAATATAGTTTGAGGGGTTTTTACTCGTGAAGTATGGTTAAACAACAAAGACATGCCAAAAGTGAAGAAAAGAAGGAGGTTTAAGGAACCATTAAGCAATAATAGCGACAAGGTTTATGCATTATCATTGATTATATAGTAAAAAGTAGTTATGAGATCACAAAAAGAAAATAAGTTAAATACACGCAAAAAGCACTAAAACATACTAAAAGATTAGAATATTTAAGCAGAAGTAAACAGATGAGAAAAGAATAAGAAAATATCTTAAGCGTGTAAAACACATTGAATAAACAATGAGGTCAGAACAAGTCTGTGTTATTATTTCTTATTATTACATTATTTAGTTCTTATCTAGAATAAAAAACATAGATTAGAGATGAAAAAAGGTAAAACTAAATTTAGAGAATAAAATAATTGATAGAAAACTGAATCATTTAAGCAAAGAATAGATAAAAATCAAGTAGAGATAATCACGACAAAAGAAAGAGTATTAAGGACAAAATTATGAACAAAAAAGAATAAATTATAGAGAACACAAAAAAAAGATAAGAAAAAACATAGACAGTTGTAAAAGATAATAAGTTTTGATAACTTTTTGTATAAAAGTGAGAGTTAGAAACATTTTTTGCAGTAGGCACTATAAGATTTATAAGATTTTAAACTAAAAACAGATAAATTTTTAATAAGATTGAATAAACCAAGAATATGAGAAGAAGAGACTTTTTAAAAGGAACAATAAACAGTTTAGTTTTACTTGGTTTAGGCAATATTAGAAGTGATAGTCAACAAATTGAGATAACAGCAAGTATTGATGATAGACTAAAAAGAGAGACAAATGCATCAGAATCATTATATAGGACAACCAGAAAAAGATTAACAAATTCGGGATTAGAAATAATCGAAGAATATAGTTTAGATATACAAAGTGAGAGATTAGTTATTTATCTACCTGATATGCACCACCCTATTTTTATAGGTGATCAAAAAAAGAGAATAGAACTGATAATTAGTCTATTAAAGAATAAACAAATTGCATTGGGTTTAGAGGGTTATTATCAAGAATTAACGCCTGAGTTTATCCGACAAGCAAAAGTAAGCCATGAAACATTTGAAGGCACAAAAAAAGAAGACGCAATATTAAACGCAAATATCAAAGAAGTAGGAACGAGTTTTATAGAATTAGCAACAGAAGATCCTAACAGAAAAGAATCAATAAGAAAACTGTTGTTAGAATTCAAAGATATTACTAAACATGTTCTATCGACTGTAGCTACTAACAAAGGATATACAAATCAAATTCATGCTCCAGGTTCTGCTTATCTTTTTGAGAATTATCCACAAAGTATACATTTATTTGGTACTGAAAATGATGATACATATCTGCAAAGATATGCAGAATATGATAATCTATTAAAAATGGAGTATATTGAAGTGCTAAGAATAAAGACACAAGAGATGGCAGCAAAATTTAAGATAGAACCCGACGACAAACGCATTAAAGATATATTATCAATAACAGAAGTTCTTGAATCAATGTTAAGTGTAAATTGTAATAAATATCAGTTTTGTAGAGAATATAAGGAACGCGCAGATAGAACGAAGTTTAAGATTGGTCTTGAAGATATGAGTCAAATGTTAGCTGATTTAGATAGTATTAGAAATATAGATTGGTCAGAAAAAGTGAAAAAACTCGATAGAAAATATAAGATTGTAGTTGTTATCGGTGGAGCTGGGCATCTTAAAAGTAGAGTAAATCAAGAAATCACAAAATATGCAAGCATGATAACAATCGATACACATATTGAAAGATATAATCCAACGTTATAAGATTACCCTTTAATTTTACTAATCTATATTTAAACAAGACGAATTCCACTTGTCTATTGACAGGTGGTGGAATTCGTAAGCGTCAAGAACCACCTTAGGTGTTATCGATAAGCATGCCACTGGTCTAAAAAGAAATATTTGATCAATTTATTATAGAATTTGCTTTTAATAGCACTTCTATTGAAGGAAATACAATCAAAATGAATGAGGTTAAGAATCTATTTCAAGAAGGAAAAACACCGAAAGATAAATATTAAGACAGATATGGATATTTTACTGGAATGGTATAAGAAAAATGAGACAAAATTGCATCCCTTAGTATTAGCAGTAATATTTCATCACAAATTTGAAAAGATTCATCCGTTTATGGATGGAAATGGCAGAACAGGAAGAATATTGCTTAATTATATTTTACTAAGAAAAAAATACTCCCCACTAATAATTAATAATAGCTCAAGAAAAACATATTTAGAAGCATTAAGCAAGGCTGACAAAGCAAACCTTACAACAGCAAATAAAAATGAATATTCAAAATTAGTTGAATATATAGCATCTCAATTCACTGAGCGGTACTGGAATATTTTTTTGTAAGATTCATCCAACATAATTCAATTGCTTTTTCTTCTGATCTTCTTGCATCTCTACTCCTTTTTCAAGCATTGCTTTGATCTTTTCTTCGAATTTCTTTGCTGTTTCAAACAAAGGTTTTGGATCAATATTCAATCCGATATATTTATCAAGAACAACAATTAATTTTGCAGCTGCTTTTGAATCTGGCAGTTGTGAATGCGTATCTGCAAATAATGCAGTTATAGTTGTCTTGCTTTTTAATAATAATGCAGATGTTACACCTATAATAATCCCTTCTTTTAACTCATCTGCAATAGCAGTTAGTTTTTTATTATCATTTGTGCTGTAATAAAATGCTCTTGGCTCTGCAACATTTGCAGGTGAACTCACACCTTCTAATGAGATAATCTCTTTTGCTTTGGTCTGCTGTGCGACTGTATCAATTAATTCTGCTACCTTCCATTCAATGCCAGCTGTGCTTAATATCGAGTGGATTATCACAAGATTATACTTTTTGTTATAATAGATTCCAATTGGATGTATTAACTTCCCGTCATGGATTGTGATAGTAGCAGGCAATTCTTCAAACCAATATTTTGTTAATAATTCACAATGAAGATGCTCAATTAGATACTCTGTTGCAATAGTGCCTACTAAACCAAACCCTGGAAAACCTTGAATGATTGTTACATTCTTCAAATTTTTTGATAATCTTAAATTGTTTTTTACCATTATAATCAACCTTTCATATAATTATCAACAACATCTTCATGCCATCCGCCGGAGATTAACTTAGCTCTAACCTCTTCTCTTGTCATTCCACGATCTAAATAATAACTAATATATTGTTGCAGTTTTTGTTCATAATCAGCAGGCAATACATGATGCAATTGTTCTGTAAACACTTTCTCTACATCTTCTGCTCTCCATCCAGAACTTTGCAATGTTTGTGAAATTGTTTCTTTTGCCATTCCAGATTCAAGCTGTTTACTAATATAAGATTTTAATTGCTGTTCTGATGCAGCATTCATCTCAGGCAATTGTCTTGGCTGCTGATACTGCATTTGCTGCTGAGGTTGCTGTCTTATTTGCTGCTGCATTGATTGACTTCCAGCAGTTGCTAGTGCTGCTCCACCTTTCTTTTTCATAAGCAAGACAACTAATAAGACAATTACAAATAAAGCAAGTATACCATAGACAAGATACTTGCCTAAATTTGATGCTTCTTCATTTATTTCCTCTTCATCTATCAATTCCTCTTCATTTCCTTCTTCAAATATTTCTTCTTCTGTCTGCTTTGAGATTATAGGTTGAGATACAAATCCAGAACCTTTTACACTACCTGGACATGACTTACAATCATCTCCGCCGCAATCAGATAGTTCTTCATCAGAATCTTTTTTATTATTAAAACAATGATTAACTAATTCAGGATTTGACAAAGTACTGCATTTTTCAGTTACTCTTTTTGTTTTATAACAATCATTTACAGCAGGACAATTATATGCTCTTTCACCTGATACACATGATTGTTTTGCTAAACCATCATTACATATCTTATCATTATATTCAGGAGTACAAGATGTAGAACCACTACTTGAACTTGAAGAGGGTGAATCTGTATTTCCAGTTATACTTGGAGGAGGCAATTTCGCCTGCAGACAATCACAGACAGGTGTTTCATTTGATGCTTTGGACGTATCTGCTTTTGACCAATCTAGTGATTCATAATAATACTTTTGCTTAGCTTCTAATATAATTTTATACACAACATCTTTCCCATCTGTCACAGTTACTGGTATTGTTACTTCATCAAAGCATTGATATCCTGAAATTTTTGTTTGCTCTTCATCTTCATAATTTGGACCACATGCTAAGTTATCATATAGCATTACATCTTTTGTTTTTGGATCTTTAATAGGTGCTCCTGTGACTTTATCAAGATATGGTGAAGGTTTATACAATGCTGTTGTTTCACCTTTGCAATTGATTTGAGGAACAGCATTTGTCATACAATTAACTTCAGGTGAATTGATTACTGATTGATTAGTTGGTGGCGGATCATTTACTGTAACTGCAATCTTCTTGATTCCTTGCATATCTGTTACATTATAGACAACAGTATTCGTTTCGTAGTCATAATACGCAAATCCTTTTGGCGGAGTATTTGCAATACAGATATTCTGGCTGCATATAGGAGTAGCTGCTCCGCAATCCTTATCTTCAAAGCATTGCGGAGATTGTATTGTTTTTGTTATTGAATCTATTAAAACGCCTTTTGTAACTTTTAGCTTTAATTCTACAGGGAAATTTGTTTTGAGAATATCAGTTTGAACATGCATTGGAGTATCTTTATCTGCATCTAACTTATTGAAAACATTTCCACCATTTGTATAGTTATACTCCCATAAATATATCACACCTGCTCCTTTACCATCTGTTCCTTTATCTTTTGCTAATGCGCTAATATGCACTTTATCAGAAGCATCTTTTACTGTAGTTAGATCATAATCAAAGTCTGCAATTGTTGCTATGCATATTTTTGCAGTTGTATCACAGAGAGGTTTTGCTGGATCTAGACAATCTTCTTTTTTAGAGCATTTTATAACAGATAATTCACAAGCATTATTCTTACAAATTCCATTTTCCAATACAGTATTACAATCTACAGTTTCAGGCTTCCTACTATCACCACTACATAAGTTCTCTGTTAATTTTTTTCCATTTGCTGAACAAGAATCTTCATATTTTCCAGTTTCATCAACAACATAACCAGCAACAAGATAATTGATTCCATTTGCTGTATTTTGTCCGTTTCCGTTTAATAATAGTTTTTCATTTTTTGAAGTTTCGCCTTTATCAGAATCTATACATTTCTCTTCTAAGTTAATTATCTTTGTAACTTTTCTTTTATGCCCATCATTTAATGTTGCAACTAATTTTATTTTAATAGGATATGACACTTTCATTGGATTAAAAATATATTTTACACCTTTGCCAATTTCTGTTTCCCCTTTTGTCAAGACTTGGAACCATGTATATTCTTTTGCATCAGTTGGTTTAACTGCTTTTAACTTAAGAATTGTTTTATCTGGATTTATGGTACCATCTAAATACTTGTACTGCTCAATTGCATATGTGAAATCTATAATAGCTTCCTGTGTGATACATCCAGAAAGCTTATCATTTAATTCTTCATAATTGCCATAATTATCATCCTCAACAGAAGTTTCGTTCAATTTTTTGCCAGCATAATCAAATAAACATTTAAATTTAAGTGATAATAATTGCAATTCATTGCACTTATTTGTTGTAGTTGATTGTGGACAAGCTGTTTCTGCTTCTTTTTTGAAATCAAGCAAATCTATAACAGTATTCATACATGCTAATTGGCTTACTGAAATCTCTGTTTCTAAGCATTCATCACTTGTTACTTCTGTTACAGCACTTCCAGCACATTGATTTTCTATCAATTGTTTATCTTTTGGTGATTCTACACTTAACTCTTTTAAATCATTTACCACAAGTTTTTCAGTTTTTATAATCTCTATATATTTACCTTCTGCGTTATAAATGCCGTATTTCTTATTAAATTCAGAAAGTGGACTATAACAAGTATATGTAAATCCTATTAAATCTACAGGCATAAAGAATTGCGGCTTAAAGATATTTGCAGTATCTGTTTCAAAACTGACAACATTTTTTGTAAAATAATTAACACTTTCTTTATCTGTTTCATGACCATATGTTAATTTTTCAGTAATTTCAGCGTCTATTATATTAACATCTGATTTATTATCCTTAGTAAACGCATAGATTGGCATATTTTTATAAGCATTTTTATTTCCAAATGGGAATCCAGCCATGATTGGCACAGATAATAATTCTTTTTTGTTTGAATTAAATATATCAAACTGAGCAAAATCTAATCTATGTTCATCTTTATTAGCAATTTCCACATTAATTGGATAGTAGAACAATACTTTACTTTCCTCGCCGTTAATATTTACATTTGTTTCATTAATATCAACAAAATAATTATTTTGCGAATCTTTTACTGTAAACTCATAGCCAGCTTCAAATAAGTTGTTCATGAAGAGTGATTGCACCTTATTGAGAGAGAACGATGTTTTTTGCTCTTTGTTTTTTTGTTTTTTAAAGACATTATCATATACAAAAAGCACATCATTTTCTGTAGTTGAATAATGATTGACAGTAGTATTCACTTTAAAATTATTTTGCAGAATTGATGTTTTTTTATCATTTGTTAATAAAATGTCTGATTTACCGTTAAAATCATTATCATAAAACAAAACATTATTATTTTCATCTGCAAGAACAGATATTGCAGTCACTTGTTCTTCATTTACAAGTTTTAAAAATGAAAAAATATTATTTATAACAAACAATTGGTTGTTTTTAGCTGCTCTGAGCGCATTTATTGTTAATGTATCTGTTTTTAAGTTTTTCTGAGCAAATGTATTATTATCAACAATTACAATATCAAACCCTGTTATTTCCACTTTTGAGGTTAAAAACATATTTTGCGAAAGATAAAGATTTCCTTTTTGCGCTTCTTTTGTATTTATATGCACTGCATATTCATTATTCTCAAAAATGTTCATATTGACAACATTATTTCCAGCAAAACCATGCTCTGAGAATACTGCATTCTTATTATTAGTAAAGACATTATTAATTATGGCTGTGTTCTCTGCAGTATCCATTACTTTAATTGCTATATCAAATCCTTCAAATTTGCATCCATTAACTTTTACATTTTTATTTTTAATATATATTGCGGGATTTACTTTATTTTTATTTAATTTTATAATTGTTTCTTTCTCGCATTTAAATTCAATATCATCTGCATCTGTTGAGATTGACTGCTGGAACTGGTATTCTCCTTTGCATAAAGGAAGTTTTGTGTTCTCTGCTGTTAGTTTAAGTTCTGCATGAGTAGAACAAACATCCTTTAGCGATATTGGTGATATTTCCTCGCTTAGACAAGCGCCATCTTCACAATAATAATTCATATATTTACATTCTTCGTTGCTAATACAGTTATTACCTTTAATATATAATTGATTGACATCTACTTCTTCGCATTGTTTTGTTTGAGAATTACAAGCTAATGTAGTACCACAATCCGATTGCTTTGTGCAAGAAGCAGCAACTGCTACTTCTTCAGTCACAATAGGGCAAACATTTGAATTACAAGTTCCTTGTTTACATAAATGAGTTGCATCACAATATGAATTAACATTACCTGTAAATTCTACTGTTTTATTGCAAGTATTGATATAACCTTGATTTACTTCCTCAATATTTGAATAAAAATAACAATTTGTTTTATTTAGATAAAAGGTCTCATATAAACTATTTGTGTATGCAACTACAACATATATTTCTGGAAAATTACAAAACTTATTCTGACAAAAATCAGTATCAACAAAACCTAAATTAGATAAATAAAAATTAACTACACCATCTTGATTCACATCATCATTATTATTTATTACTTTAGTTTTAGCTTTTGTATATTCAACTCCATCACTCACAGCAAATGAGATAGATTGAATATTACTACCAAATATCGCACCAATTTGTTTATTATCAAGATTTGCTTCTACAAAAAACTTATTATCTACTTCTACAACAATTGTATCTTCAGCTTCATCAGTTACTGTTGGTGTTTCAATTGCTGGTTCTTCTGATTGCTTTAAACATACACCATTATCCTTTTTGTTTTCATCATTATTTGGGTGATCTTTATTAGAATTATAAGAATAACAATTATCGTTGTTTAACTCAAAAGTTTTTATATTATCTTCGCCCTCAACAGCATAATTTATTTCTATAGGTGTGTTGTCACATAATTTGTTGTTAGAATCTTGCTCACAATTTTTAATACCTAATTCAGAAAAACCAATAAAAACAGTTTTCTCCTCATTTTTTGTATTTATTATCTGCTTATTTTTCCCAGCATAAATAACATTTGCAATTTTTATTTTAGGAGAAAGTTTTATAGTAATTGAGCCAGGCGGAGAAGCAACCTGAACATCTGCAGTTATCTTGTATTTTCTATACTTGTCACAATCTTTTTCAGCTACTTTATTATTTGATTTTCCTGTGTCATAACTAAAACAGTTTTGTTTGTTTAAATAAATAGTTCCGTTTTTGTCATACATGTCATTATCATTCAAATCTGAATATTCATAACTAATCTTAAGATTATCTTTCTCACACAATGCATCTCCACATAAATTAAATCCTAAATCTTTTTTAGCATCAAAGTCTCCAACAAAATTATGATTCATATTTGTTATTTTTTCATCTGAATCAATTGTGTTAGTTGTTGTATCAGGAAGATAATACTCACCTAGTTTATCATGCCTGATCTCTTTGACTCCAATTTCACCCTCTAAAGAAATTGCTAATTTTATAGAACTATCAGGAAGTGTATAAAGTGTATATAATTCTGCTTTTATTTTATCTTTATTAATTTTCTTGCAGTCATTTACTGTATTATCATCATCGTTTATATCATAACTAAAACAATTATGTTTGTTTAACTCAAAAGTTTTTATATCATCTTCGCCCTCAACAGCATAATTTACAATTATTTTTATATCATCACATAGCTTATCATCACATAAAGGAAGCTCTATTTTAGAATCTTCGATTTTTAGGTGATTATTTATTGTTTTACTTAATTTATACTCTTTTGTAACAAGAGTTAATTCATCAGTATTAGTATTTATTAACTGCAGATTCTGCCCATTATAGATATAGTTTACAACTTTTATTTTGTCTGAGAAACTTGCAAATAATCCAATATTATTATCAGTTATAGATGTACTTTCAGTTATAGATGTACTTAGTTTAATTGGTAAATTATTTGTTGTTTGTTGTGATTCCGTATATACACCTGTCTGCTGTCCACCTTGATTTTCTAATGCAGAAGAAACTATTTCATATTCTTCTTTTATAGATTGTACCTTTAATTTAGATATTTGAGTTGTATCTTTATTAAATTTCATATTTAACAAATAATTCTTGCCACAATCAGTTCTTATCTCAATTAGAACATTACAATCTCCATAATCACAGCTACTAAACTTGCCGTTTATTGTTAAATCATTGTTATTATTACTAAGAACTTTATTTATTTCACTATTAAATATATATTCACTTACTTCTTGAGCATCATTAGACAACAAATAAGCATTAACTGTATTAATTTTGTCATATTTCAAAGAAAATTTAACATTCACAATGTAATCAATTTCAGTAGTATATGTATCTTGACAAGAACCATCAGAATCACAATTAGGCTCAACCACTTGTTTTTCCTCTTTTATTATATCATCAAATTTTGCAGTAATCAAATCTTCAGCATCTGCACATGTAGGAATTGTTTCTGAATATTCACCTGAACTATCACTCTCTTTTACTTTCACAGCAGTATGCGCGCCTGTATTTGTTAAAGTAGAACTATCTGATTTAGTTTGTCCAATCTTTACATCTTTTTTAGGATTTGTTTTAAAAGCATATGTTGCCTGTCCAACCCAGTTTTTATATTCTTCACTTTCTTGATTTATATATTTACTGTTTAATTCAACTAATACATTCTTAAATAACATATCTGCATCTGTCTGTTTGCTCATCTTCTGCAGATGTAATGATGAATCTAATAATTCTTGTTTGGTTGCTTCATCAATATAGTTATTTTCTAACAAATAAGGGATAAAAGTATCTTCAGTTGCAACTTTCGCAGAAAAGAACTCAATTGCTTTACCAAACAATGTATCTTTTTTCTCTTGCTCTGATTTACCAAGTGTATTAATAAATAATAACAAGAATAATGCAACAATTAAAAGCAGAAATAATACTAAACCAATTTTATAAGAAGGTTTGTTTAGAGAAGATTGACTTTGATTACTTTCAGGTGTAGCTTGCGAACTCTTAACTACTCGTCTAACTACCTTCTTTTTACTTCTTTTAACCACTTTTTTCATAAATTCAACCCAATTATCTAAATTCTTTGCTTTACTTATTTATATAAGTTATGTTTCACTTCAAAGTGATTATTTTCCTGATTTCTACATGATTACCCATAAGAAACCATTTAAGTTTTCATAACCATGATAATCCTTCCTAATTGAAATGTCATACAAACAACGCGCTGAATGTAAAGAATCGTCAGAATTCTTAATGTAGAAATCAACATATTCAACTCTTTGCTTTGTAAGAAAAACTTCTTTAGAGATATAATTCTTAACCCTTTTTTCTATTTCTTTTATTCTTTTTTCCCGCAGATTTATTTTAAAGATGCTCACAATAAGGTAGTAACCGTAATTTTGCAAAGTTCTCTAAGAGATAATCTAAGCCAACAGTTAAAACGACAATTATTTAATCCTATAAAAAAAGACATAATGAGAGAAGACATTCAAATAATCATAGGTTTACGCAGAGTTGGGAAGAATTGAGGAGATTCTTCAAGAATATGGAAAACTGACAAATAAAGATTATAAGAAAGAAAAAATATACGTATTTCTTGATGAAGTTCAAAAATCAAAGCATTGGTTTCATCCTGTAAATTGATTTATGACCATTAAATATTGAATATTTCTAGAGAGATAAAGAAAAAGAATTTGTAATAATCTTTCTTATCGTAATTATCTCTTTTGCCGTTAACATAATTGTTATTTCTTTGCATTTTAAATGAAATTTTGGCGCATTTTTAACCATGACTATTCTTTGTTCCTCTTCAACAGTTCTATCTGTATAATATTGTGAATCTATTCTTGCTGTGAGGGATTTCTGAAGCAGAATAATTTCTTCACTTGAGAAATAATCAGTTAATATTTTTTTCATGATTTCAATGCTGCAAGCATGTATCTCGCATTTAATCCCAACCCTCATGAAAATTGCATAAAGCGAGAAATACATCGCATAATATGCAGATGATATCTGCCATTCTTTATTCAAAAAAAATGGGTTTAATACCCAGCAGCTCTGCTGCGACCAATTTTTAAGAGTAAAAATCCCTTTTTTGTTATTGAATGCCCCGCAGCTTGCTGCGATTGGGATTTTTACTTTCTTCCAAAACTTTTACTGCTCTTAAAGCATTCTCTGCTTTTTCAATATATTCTTGTGAAAGATTTAAATTAGGTTCAATTAATTCTAGTCCATTTCTTTGTTTTTTACACCAAGCTAATTTATCCATTGGTTTACCTCTTGTATGAATTGTTCAATATTTTTTATGAGTATGTGATTTTTTTCAACCTCTTTTATTAATCTATTTTGTTTAAATGATTTTTGATGTTTTATATTAACATCTATGTTAAATGTGCTGCTGATTGACGCAATTTTTTCTTCATCATAATTACCTATGATAAAAATATCAAGATCAGAGGTTTCTTTTTGAGTATTCTTCGCATATGATCCAAAAATAGCAGCTATCCCTTGTATATATGGAAGAATTTTTTGGATTATTAGTTTAATGTTTGGGTTTTCGTGGTAAAAATAAAATGTTCTTAAGTGTTCTATAAGACAGAGAAAATGCCGAACGAGCTCTTGATTTGATTTATTTAATTGATAAAGCTTATTTTTTCCTTGCATTTCGCTTATTAGTATGCCTTGTTTTTCCAGATCTTCCAAGAATAAATAGATAGATTTTTGATTTAAGTTATGTTTTTTTGCGATTTGGCTTGCTGTTATCTTTTCATCCGTATTTAAGATAAAAGATTCAAAAAAGATAATCTTTTGTTCTGTTAGTATCATATTACTGATATAAGTAATAACTTACTTATAAATGTTTTTGTTAGAAACATTCATAGATTAATATAATCCTCATTATTTCTCCAATGGTGCCATTATCCTTATATCCTTGCTCTTTTTTTCCAAAAAGTTTTCTTGTTAATGATAGATACTTTTTTTTGTCTTTCGGAATATTTATTCCCAAAACAAGGAATAAAAGTACAGTGGAAAAGATTAATATACCACCCTAACTTGAATCAAAAAAATCTGTTTGAATTTACTGCAGAATATGCTCAACCATTTCTTCTTTCCAGCCAACGCTTATTAATTTTTGTTTGACTTGCTCTTTTGTAAATCCTTTTTGCAGCTCCATCTGCGCATATTGTTTTAGCTTATCAAACTTTGCTTGTTCTATTGCTGACATTTGTGGTTGTTGTTGCATTGGCTGTTGAACTTGTTGCTGCTGAAGAACTTGCTGTTGCTCAACTGGTTTCATTTGTTGAGCTTGTTGTGATTGTTGAACAACTTGTTGAGGTTGCTGCTGAACTTGCGCAGGTTTTTGTATAGATTGAATTATTGGCTGTGCCACAGGCTGTTGCTGCACAGTTATCTTAGGTGGAGCAACTAATGGCTGTGCTACTTTTTGCAATGGTGCTTGTTGAGATTGCACAGGTTTTTGTTGCACTTGTTGCTGTGTGCCTAATTGATCTTGCACAGCATTATGCTGTTTTCTTTTGATTATAACAAATACAAGCATAGCAGCTACTACAAATGCTAAGAGTAACAAATACCATACAAAAGCTTTTTTTGGCTTCTTTTCTTTATCCATATCTTTTTCTGTTGCCACTTTATCTGATGTTGCACCTTCCTTATCTTCACCAGACATATCTAAACCTTCACCAACAAAACCTTCCCCTTTTTGAGATTTTGCTTGAGCTAATCCTTGCACTTTTACTTGAGCAACTGGTGGACATGGTTTACAATCATTTCCGCCGCAATCTACTCCTTGTTCATCGCTATCTTTCTGCTTATTGAAACATTTATTGACTAAAGGTGGAACAAACAATGCTGAACATACTTTCTCAATTTTCTTATCTTTTTTGCAGCTATTTGTTGAAGGACACTGATAAGTTTTAATTCCAACCAAACAAGGCTGTTTTTCTAATTCTGTTTGACACAATGGATCATTATATTGTGCAGAGCATGAACTTCCACTGCTTCCGCCACCTCCACTGTTTGAAGGTGTTCCTGGACCATCTGTTTTAGGAGCAACTGGTTTAGGACAGCCGCATAGCTGTAGTTTCAATGAATCATAATTAGTAGTAAATTGGCTTTCATCAACTGTCCAATCTTTTGATTCAAAGTAAAATTTGTTTTTTTGATTTAAAGTAATTGTATAGATTGCCCCTTTTGCATCAGTTACTTTTACAGTGATTTTATCTTCAGTGCAGGATGTCAATGAACAAACTTTATTTGACAATACTACTGCTTTTCCATCTGCAACTAAAGCAGCTGAAGGAACCAAACAATCCTTTTTTTTATCGCAATTCTCTTTATGCTCTTCAACACCTTTTGCATCAAGCACTTGTATAGATAATATTCCATCTGGATCTGTTATATTGACTGTAACAAAATTATTTCCATCTTTATCCTCTTTGTCTAAATCAAGATATGCTTTGCCAGAAGCTGGTTGATTAGGCTTGCCATCATCGCAAATATTACTGATTGCAACGTACTTAGTACCTTCAGCACAAACACATTTATTATCAGCACATGTTTCAGGACAGTCTATTAACGATATCTCTTCTGTTGTTTCAGTATTTGTCGTAATTAATTTGTTATCAACACAAGCAATTGTTATAGGAGTGCAGCTGCCAATACCTTCAGGAGCTGTGCATAATTCATTTTCAGTACATTCTTTGACAATCTCTGATTCATATATACAAGTAAGTTTATCCAATACTTTTTCGTATAGAGTATTTTTATCTCCGCAATACTGTCCTTCTTTTTCTGGCTTATCACAAACACAAGCACCTTGACTGCAGATACTTCCTTCTGGACATTGAATAACCTCTGAACCATATGATAAATCTTCTTTACAATAATATTCATAAACAAATCCGCTTCCTTCAACAGTAGATTCATCTTCTGGTTCAACGCAATAATCTGTAAAATGAGGAGCATTATATGTTTCAGTTGCAACTGTTCCTTTATTAGTTATATTCTTGCTAACTATTGTTCCTTCTGAATCTATGCAGTATTTAGAAACTTCAACACATACATTATTCTTACATTCCTGAGTTCCTAAGCAATTGATTAAAGAATCACAATAGCCAGAAACTTTTTTACATTTTTTATCAGCATTACATGTGAAACCAATTGGACACTCAGAAGCATCAGTACAGCTTTCAGGCATTTTTACACATGAATTTTGCAAACATTCTTCACCTTCAGCACATTCACTTGAACTTGAACATAATCCTGCAATCTTTACACATTTATTTGTAGTTTTGTCACAATTATAATTAATTGGACAATCTGTTACAGAACTGCAACTTTCTGGCAACGCCACACAAGCACCTGATTGACAAACAGTATCTGCTGAACAATCTTTTAGTTCTAATGATACAAACAAACCTGCTTCAGTACATGTTGTCTCAATTATTTGTGAATCGGCACATGTATCTTCTCCGGCTTTTATAGAAACCCCTTCAGCATCTGTTACATACACTTCTCCTTTTATATTTTCAGCATTTGCTGCATCTGTATCTTTACAGAGTAATGTTTGACCTGGCTGATCATCAGAACTATCTGAAGAAACATCAAGAATACAAACACCTTCACTACATTTATATCCACTTGGACAATTTATTTCTTCAAAGTTATAATAATCTTTGTCACTGCATACTCCTTCTGCTAATTTTCCATCAGCACTACAATAATCAGACTCTGATTCTTCTGTTTCATTTTCTGAATTTATGCCAGTAATTAAACTCTTTTTATAAATTGAACCAGCATTATATGATTCTTCAAATCCCTGTGAATAAGGAACATATGTCTTATCTTCATCATTACACTTACCATTTATTTTTTTACACTCACCATCTATGCAAAATGTTTGTTCAACGCATTTTTGAATTTTTGTTGCAGATGAACCATCTAAATTACAATAATATTCATAGAGATATTCACTACTTTGTACCTTTGTGCCTGAGTTCTCAGATGTGATGCAAAAGTCAGAATATGTACTACCTGTTTGAAGAGTAAGAGTTCCTTTTTTTGTTTCATCATCTTTATCACTGTCAACACATAAATCTTGTTTGTTCTGTGAACCTATTTCTTTCTTAGCACATATTCCACCGTTGCAAGCATAACCCTCTTGGCAAGTAATTTCATTTGTTACTAATTGACCAACATCACCGCAACTATATTCTATAACATTATTTCCATCAACAGTACATGAATCAGTTTCAGTATTAATTGTTCCATCTTGTTTAATAAACTTAACAGAACCAAGACTATCTGTAAATTCTCCACCATCAGAATCTTCGCAGATTTGTTGAGCAGGTTCTGGAGGTGTTTCAGGACATACAGGACAGATATTACCACAATCTACACCATCTTCTCCTACATCTTGAACACCATTAGCACAAGAATTTACAGGTACAACTATTTCTGGTACAAACTCTTTTTCTTGAATTTTTTTATCAACATACTTCAACACAACTTTATAATTCTTCTTTATGAAGCCTAAAGGTAATCCTTGAGTAGATATATTCTGTTTGATCATACAAGCAATTTGTTGTTTACAAATTACTTGATCTTGATTACAAACTAGATTAAAGATTGATTTTGAATTTTGTATATTTTCTTTTTCTGTTGCTATAAATTCAACTGACTCCAATTGCTTATCACCAACAACATCAATTTTATAACAAAAATCAAAATTCTCTGAAGTTGAGGAAACTAATTTTAGTTTTTCTGCTTCAGTTGCTGTAATTGCAGCTTTATTTTCAACATCTACAACTGTAAATGTGATTGTTGACAACGGAGTGTCATCTCCTGTTTTTGGAACATTCTCTGGCAGCACACAAGCTCCATCAAAACAAGAATAACCTTCACCATATTTTGTTTGACAATTTATATTTGAAGTTGAATAAGTATTAGCACCTAAACAAAATTGTTCGTATAATACAGGGCCTCCATCACTTTTGCATTTATCATCTACTGGTTGACCATCATTAATAGTTATATATGATTTTGTTTTGAATGAAGCATAATTTGATACAAAATTTTCTGCTTGAGCATTTGGTGAGAATGTATTATCATTATCTTTACATGCTTGAACTGGTAATATACAAGTACCTTGATTACAAACAATTCCTACTGGACAATCAATTTCCGTCGGTGTTGCTTTCTTTGTTACAGCATCACAATAATATTCAACCAACTGACCTTTTTCATTACAATCATCAATATAACTTCCTGTGCTATCTGTTGTAGTTCCTTGTTGAGCAATATCTATCTTATCAGAATCAGTACATTCTGAAGCAGGATCTTTTGATGCAATTTTGCATGCTTTTGTTGTTAAATCACAACCATCCTCACATGTGACTGGTTCAGCTGATTTTACATTTGCTTGATTATCACAATAATACTTTACAAACGTTCCTTCTAAACACTGATCAATTGATTTTTCACCAGCAAGATTTACTTCTCCAGCTATAAAAGGATTATCAGTTAGATCTGAATCCATACAAGAAATGATTACTGGTTGTATTACATCATCTTCAACACATTGAAAATTTTTGTTACAACCATTTTCACATTCTTTTATGATTACTTGTTCTTGATTGCCTAAATCATCACATGTTGCTTTTTGAACAGAATCTTTATAAAATGTTTGCCCGTCTGTTTCATAAGAAGTGCTGATACAAGTATAATACTCTTCACATAGTATTGTATCTTTTTTAGGTTTGACAGGTTCTGGCGGAGATTCTTCAACTTTGCATGCGCCTGCTTCACATATGCAAAGTTTTTCAATTTGTTTATGATTATTATCTTCACAGTAATATTCAATCAAGTATTGCTTTCCTTTATTTGGTCCTTTAGATAAAGGAGTTCCATAACAATTATCTTCCTTTGTAATTACTCCAGTTTCAGCAGTTATTGCAACTGATCCTTTTGTATTAAATACAATTCCACCATCTGAATCAATACATTGAGATTCTGCTCCTGGTATAGGCACTGATTTCTCTGCGCATATTCCTGAAAAACAATAATTTGATTGGCAATCTTGATCATATTTGCAAGTATTACCATCAACACATTTATTTGGACAAGAATCTCCGCCGCAATCTACATCTGTTTCATCTTGATTTTTGATATTATCTATACATGTTTCTTTTGGTTTCTCTACACACATATCAGCATCGCATTTATAACCTTCATCACACTGAATTTCTTTTGGAGTTATTTCATTATTCTCACAGATAAATTCATTTACAGTTGTTTCATCTTTGCAATAATCTGTTTGTGTAGCATCTCCTTTTTTAGTAATTCCTTTTTCAGTAACAACATCACCGTCTGAATCTTCACATTCGTCCTCATCACCTGCTTCTAATGGCTTTGCTTGACATGTACCTACAAATATTTCTTGTTGTTTTGTTACATCACAGAACTCATTAGCGTCAACATTACAATCAAGATCATTATTACAACCATCACCAATTGCTTTTCCAGAGATGTCTTTTCCACTTTTAGAAATTGAATTAAATAATAACAATAAAATAAATAATAACATAACTACAGCTGCTATAATATAAACACGTTTGTGATGTGGGTGCATTCCAACACGCAATTCTTCTAAATTGATATTCTGTTGAGACAGTTGTTGAGTATCTTGCAAATTTTGCTGTGACTGTATTTGCTGCTCTTGCATAGATTGAATTGGTTGTTGAACAATAGTTTTAACTCTATGTTGGGTATGCCTTGCTTTTCTTTTTACATTGCTCTTTTTTTGTTTCTTTACCATCTTTTTTACCTATTTAAAAAAAACTTCACTTCGTTCGTTTTTTTATCAATTTTTAGTTATTGAATGATTTAGTTTATTGGATTACATTGACTTATATCTTGATCACACCCATTTATACACAATGTTATTTTCTTAAACGATTCACCTTGTACACAATTGAATGATATTAAATTACCTTCAAAGCAATAACTTGCTTTTTCTTCACATATCTTTGGTTTAGGAGCACCTTTGCAAACAACCCCATCACAACCATAATTACAAATATTTACCTCTTTTTTTGCAGTCTGCAAATCATTAATGACATTACAGCTATAATCTGTTGCAAAATACGCATTGCCTGAGCTTTTACAATCATCTGTATATGTCTCAATAGTTACGCCATCAGATAATGTAACAATACCATTATTGTCTTCACATTTTGCTCCATCATTTAATACATCAATTGCTTTTCCTGCAGTATCTCCCATAGGAGCATATTTAACTAAAGCAATTATTGCAATAACGAAAAATAATACAATAAAAAAGACAATGTATATCATTTTATGATGTGGATGCATTGTTTCAGCTTTTTTCTCTTCTGATTTATTCTCTTCTTGTTTATTTTGTATGTTATCCATATTTTAGCCTTTTCTATTTTTATTATTTAGTACATGCATTATTGGTGCAAGCATTATTACATTTATACACTTTTGATTCGATATTCTTTCCATTGCAATAATATTCTGTAAGATAATTACCAGTACATGTATCTGAATATTCTTCATTTTCTGTATCAACACCTTCAATCTTTGCAGTTCCTGCTATAAGAGGATTATCATTTGAACCATCTTTCACATCAGTATCAACACATGAATTAGCTGTTTTTATGACTCCTATAACCTGCCCAGCTGTATCACCTTTTGAACCTTGTTGAGCAATAATATAGAACACAAGCATTAAGATAATAACTGATACAATTATGATAAATAACAAAACAGTCTTTTTGTTAAACCTCACTGTTTCTGCTTTTCCTATACTTTCTGATTCTGAAGGCAATTGAGGAAGCAAAGCTTGCTGTGGAATATCAACAATAGTAGGCTTTAATCTATTTCGTGGTTGTTTTTTCTTTGCTTTTCCTTTTGTTACTTTTCTTGTTTTTTGTTTTTTTACCATTTGAATCACTTAATTAATTTTAATTTACACATGCATTTTCATCTTTATTACAACCTTTTACACATAGATAAACAGTTTTTATCAATGAATCTGTATTGCATGAATATTCTTGTAGATATGATTTTTTATCTGTTTCTTCAGTTTTTTCACATATATCTGCATAAGGTTTTCCAAATTTATAAGTAGTACCCATAGTATAAGGATCTTTGCCAGTATCTCCTTCATTTACACAAGATTTGTCTTTATATTCTTCTTTGATTTTAATACTGCCGCCGCTGCCACCCCAACCGCCACTAGGTCCCACATATCCCTCCTGAATTATTTCATTATCACATGTTGCTTTTGCTGTATACTTTCCACCACAATTATTAGGATTTTCACATACATAATTTTTTTCAGAATTAATACATTCAGTTGCTTCTAAACCTGGTTTACATACTGCAATAATCATATCAGATGAACAATCTTCTATTTGTTTATCACTTGTTGTAGCAGGAGGTATAACACATATTTTCTTATTTTTATCACATGTTCCTGAATCACAATCTGAATTAGCGTTACATTGTTTTCCAACTTTACATTTTACTGAACAACTTCCACCGCAATCAACATCAGCTTCATTAGTATCAGAATCTTGCTTGCCATTTTGACAAGAATCTGTTGTTACACATATTCCGTTTTTACAACCAAATTCACACGTTTGCTGCTCATTCTCTATCTTGCAATTACCTGATTCATCTTTTTCTGTTGAATAATATGGCTTGTATAAAATAGTTTTATTTGCTGCTTGACCACCACAATATGGTTTTTGCAACGCTGGCTTTTGTTTGCATTCAGCTGACTTAGGTTTTTCTGTCAAACATCTTCCTTCTGTTTTGTTACAGCCAAATTTACAAACAATTGTTTCTGTTCCTAATATAATTCCAGAATTTTGAACATTACAAAAATATTGTGTTAATTTGTCAGTATTTGTTGCTTTATCTATGTTGCAATTATCTTTTTTAAGATTACTACCTATAAGAACTGCACCTTCTAAATAAGGATTCTGCAGAGGATCTGTGTCTTTGCATGCGAGCGTGAATTGGTCAACAGATGGTTGAGTTACAACACACATACCATCTTTACATTCTCCTGAACATTTTTCGATTTCTTTTACTAATTGAACGCAACTACCATTTTGCAGAACATTGCCATTATAATATTTTTGTTGTATAGTCCATTTGCCTACTTTCTTAACACATTTCTTAGTTCCATCTATAAACTGATCTTTTTTATTTTCACAATCTTGTAGATTAGTTTCTGCTAGTGTTAGTTCTTTTTTCACACATACTGCATCTTTACAATTAAAACCATTATTACAATTAAATTTATTATCGTTACAATACGCTCCTTCAGTACCATCTGCTTTCACAAATAAACCATCTTTACAAGCTTTACCATTTAAAGCTTGTATTTGTTTAGAATCCAAATAATTACCTTTTACATTACAAAAGTATTCTATCAATTTAGTATTGTCATCTGTACAAGTATCTGTTTTTGTTTCTAGTTGTTGAATATTATTATTATTTCCAGTAACAGTTCCAACTACTGCATAATTGACATATTTAGTAAATGATAGAGCAGTACCATCATCGTTCTTAGTTATTGTATCTGTGTCAGTACATTTTTCAGCACATTTTTTTCCAGAATCACAAAAAACAGTAGTACAATCACTATTTATTGAACATAATTTCCCAACAGCACATTTTGTTGGACAGATTCCACCACAATCAACATCTGCTTCATCTTGGTTTTTTATTTTATTAGTACATGTAACAGTAGTTCCAACTGATGGTTGAGTTACAACACACTGATTTTTTGTAGTGTCGCAAACTTCCGTTGAAGCACAATCCTTTTGCTCATCACATCCAGAAACACAACTGCCTAAGAATCCTTCTGGATTCAAATCAGAAAGAAGACAATAAGTACCTAATAGAGTACAATCACTATTTATTGAACATAATTTCCCAACAGCACATTTTGTTGGACAGCTTCCACCACAATCAACATCTGTTTCATCTTGGTTTTTTATTTTATCAGTACATGTAACAGTAGTTCCAGCAGAAGGTAATACATTTGTTCCAACTGATGGCAACTTTGCAATCTCTTTTGTTTGTCCAGCAGACACACCACTACCTATTTTTGGCTCTGATGTAGCTGCTATATCTAATTGAGATTTTGAATCCTTATCATTCGCTAAATTAATATTTTTCTTATCATTAATAACAATGTTTCTTGTGGTTTCTTGTATACCCAAGAATTTATCATCTATTTTATGTGTAATTTTATAAGTTCCTGCTTTCTCAAAAATTAGTTCAATAGAATATAATGAAGGATAATTTTGTTTAGTTTGTAAAACGTTATCTAAATACCATTTATGATTTACTTTCTTATATACCATAGATAACACTGGTGAAAATACAACTGTATCACCTACAAATAAATCTTTTGATGTTGGCAATAACTTATTATCCCCAGTTTTCTTTTTAGAATAAACAAAATCAGACATAGATTTACAAACACCTTTCATTCCTATTGGAGGGATAGTAAAATCTGTAGATATTTTTTTAAAACAAATCTGATCATCGTCGCAATCAGTATCTTTATTACAAGTAACTGAAGTTTCTATCGCTTTCCCAGCAACATCCCCTGTTTTATTCATATTCAAGAAAATAACAAACAATATTACTAATAACAATCCAATTCCAACCCAAACATATACTTTTTTATGATGTGGATGCATTGATTGTTGAGAATTATTTTGACTATCTTGCGATGTCGTTTCTCGTGTTTGTTTTAATTGTGATGATTCTGCTTCAGGAATAAACTCAACAACTTCTCTCTTAGGTTTAGCTGAAGTCTTAACTACTGATGCTGATATATTACCCTTTTTCACCGCTTTTTTCTTTTTACTCATAGATTTTCACTTAAAATTTTACTCAATTTTATTTGCAAGCATTAACAGTATTATCGCAGCCATTGCCGCAGTTATATATTTCCATAATTAATTGATTATTACTGCATGAATATTTTTTAAGATTTTTATCTTCATCTACACAACTATTTTTATATTCTTGTTCATTAAAAGTAACAATTCCTTTCTGATCATCAGAGCAACTATTTGTCTGTAGCACAAATACTTTTTCAACACATAAACCATCTTTACATTCTAAATCTGCAGAACCACAAACTGTGTCATTTGTGCAAACTTCATTGATAGCTTTTCCAGCAATGTCTTTTGCTTGATTAACAACACTTAATAAGAACAATCCGACTAAAAGAACTAAGAATACTAACCCACCTATAAATATAGTTTTTAGTGTTTTATGATCTAATTCCATTTAACCCTTACCCGCTTTTTTATATAAAATATTAAATCTATGAAAGAGCTACTATTTAAACCTTTTTATATGCGTTTTATTTTCTTGTATAAATTCCATTATCTCTTTCTTAAATATCATAATATCTTTATGTTGTTTCATATCATCATACGCAAGCTCATCATCAATATCAGTATACATGTGAACCAAAACATTTCTGAATTGTTTCATTTGCTTTAGTTTAAGCGCCAATTCTTCTGAAATCACGTTTTTTTGCGTTAATAATTCAAAAATTTGCTCTTCTTCATTTGCTAACCCTAATTTTAATTCTTTTACTAATAGATTGCAGATATCAATACATCCTTCAATGAGTATTTGTATTGTCCTTTCACATGCTCTTCTTTTCTCAATATTATTTTTGTATTCTTTAATAGTAGAAGGAAACATTGTAATGAATTCCGCATAACACTTATCAAGATGTCCAATCATACTAATTATCCTTGTTTCATCAATAAATTTTTTTCTGAACTTTTTATCATTTATAACATCAATCATACAGAATCCCCTCTAAATATTGTTCGTAATATTGCTTATAATCATCAAATTTTTTAATTGTATCAAAATAAAGATCATAAAGCGCATCCTCATTTTTGCAATAAATGATTTTTGCATCTTTTAAAATTCTATTTCGTATATACAACGGAAGTTGTTGAAATATCTGTATATCATATTTCTCGTTAAATAATATATAATAAAAACGTAGCTGAGACAGTTTTTTTCTAGAATATTTGTTTGGTTTTAAGAAGATGCAAATATCAATATCCCTATATTTCTCACCTCGAGCATAACTGCCAAATACACCTACTGCTATAACACACTTATCCTTCTTTGCATTTTCTATTATTTTTTGTATATTTTTATCTTTTATTAAATGTTTCATATGAAGTATTACCCGCGCACATATTAATTATTTATTGTTTTTTACCCAAACACAGCATCTACTTCTTTCATGTATTCTTTTATCCGAGAGACAATCGTTGGCAGCAATAATTGCTCGAATTTCTGCTGATATATCTCTGACAGATGTGAAAATTCAATAATTCGATAATCATTTTTTATTTTTTCAACAAGCAGAACATCTCTTAATCTTTTTATCTGCCGTCTTACATTTGATGATGCAACACCAAGCAATTGAAGATTAAACTCTTTTCGCAATGCAATAACTGCTTCCTTTATCTGCTCAGAATCCATCAGTTTCTTTTCTTGTTTTGCACGCAGCAGAACATAAAGTATATCAACAATAATATCACGAGAATCACCAGGCTGCAATAAACCAATGCTCAGGCAGAATTTCTTTACTAATTCTCGAGGATTAGACTTATCTGGCCGTTCATACCTTCGCAAAGTAATCTCCATCAATGGTGTATCACGCAATACTTTTTTCATAAAAAAACCTCTAATAAAAAGCTCACTTCGTTCGCTTTTTATAACTCAGTTAGTGCGGTTGAGTAAAACTAAATCGCAATTCTATATTAAAATATATAATCTTTTTTTATTTACTGTAAGAACTTATATAAATATGTTGTTTTTTATTTCACTAAAAATAATTTGTTTAAACTACTATTGCCTCATCGAAATCCTTTAGTTCCAATTATTTTAAGAACATATCTAATTTCATTAATTGTTTCTTGCTGATGGTTCTTATCGGATATTCTTACAAATCGAAGCAATAAGTCTACAAGTTCATCCTTGTTTAGACATTTTAATTTAAAACCATCAGTAATAAAATAAAAGCGAAAACTGTTATATTTCAATTCTTTAATAACAATGCCACCAACGCTACTCAACAATTTTCCTTTGTGTGGGTTCGTTTCAAGCTCATGCATTAAATCGAATATTTTAATTGCATCTTGCTTAAACTTCTTTTCAATCTCTTCATAGAGGCTTTCAACAATCACTACTTTTGCCATCTTTCTGCATGCCTCTTGTGAGCTTCTGCTAAAGAAATAGTATTTTCTGATGAAAGAAGAAATTCACGCAACTGCTCTTTGACTGCAAGTTTATACATCCGTCTAATAATAAGCTCATAAGTATCTTCTTTAGTTCCAAAAGTAGCTATTAGACCTTTGGTTTCTTCGCTAAGCTGAATTGTTGTTACCATACTATAGATGCTATAGTTGCTATAGTATATAAAGATTTCGAAAATCTAAAAATAAAAAGAATTTTAGTTAGCTATCAAATCTCGACATACAGCAATTCCATGCATTAAACAACATCCATTCCAATCCTGACAGTCTTTCCTTTTATTTTTTCTTCAATGTTGTGCTTTTTGCTTGTAAACTCAACAGAGATTTCTATACTATCAGCACCGCATTTTTCTTGGATATCTCCGCTTAATGGTCTTATCATCTCTAAAAGATCATTTTCCATAGATACAACAATGCTAACTCTGTCTTTTTTCTGCAGACCAATATCTTTTCTAAGCACTTGTATCCTTCGCATGATTTCTCTTGCATATCCTTCTGCGTCTAAAGCAGCTGTTCTTTCTTTATCAATATAGATATCACCATATCTAAAATCACAAGCTGCTAAATGATCTGGAACTTGTTTTTCAATTGTAAAATGTTCTTTGCGCAGAACACAATCACGATGATCCAATTTTACTTTTAATGTTCCTTGTTCTAAATGCTTAATAACTGCATGTTCATTCTCCTGCACAAGCTTTCCTATAATAGCAGGTGCATCTTTTCCAAACTCTGGACCAAGCGTCTTAAAATTTGGTTTTGCTTTAGTAGTGATTGACTTAAATTCTTTAACAACATGCACTTTTTTTACATTTGCTTGTGTTTGTATTGTTGAAGCTAATGATTCAACTGCTACCCTTAAATCATCATTTTCTGTAACAATAATAATCTCTTTCAGAGGCCAGCGTATTCCAAGCTGAATTTTTTCTCTTCCTCCAAGAATGCTTTGAATAACATCTTGAGAAAGGATAAAATGCTTTTCCAATACTGTATTTATTTTTTTTTCGTCATATTTTGACCATGATATCAAAGATATGCTTTCTTCAACTAGTGCAATGTCAGTTAGTGCATTGTTTTTTCCTTCTGCATTTTTTCCAGCAAATGCTTCTTTTAATTGCAGATAAATCTTTTCAGAGATAAAAGGAGATATTGTATTGAACATCTTCAGTGATTCATAAAGAACAGCATATATTATTGAAAGTATCTGCTCTCTCTCCTCATGACTGCCAAACGCTATTCTATCTCTTACTAATTGAATATATGTTCGAGATAATTGTAAAAAGAGATTTTCAACTGCCCAAGGAATTTCATTAATCTGATATTTTTCAAATTTTTCAGTTGCTGATTTTATTGTTGTATTAAGAAGAGATATCATATATCTGTCTTCAACACAAAGTTTTTCTTCATCAAACTCAGATATCTGTTTGATATGAAGGTCATAGCTTTTCTGCATATCAATGACAAACTTTTGGAGATTCCATAATACACCAAGATTCTTAAACTTAACTTTCATATCTTCAAAATTATAATTAAGGTCTAGTCCAGGATTTGCTGCACCTATCATGTAATATCGTAATGTATCACTTCCATATTTTTCAATAACTTCTTGAGGAAGAATATAATTACCAAGTGATTTTGACATTTTTCTGCCTAATGCATCATTTATAAAACCATGCATATATACCGTATTAAAAGAATGTTTGCTCATGCTTACCATCGACGCTACAAACAATAAATTAAACCACCCTCGTATTTGATCTTTTCCTTCAAGAATAAAATCAGCGGGGAAATATCGTTCAAATAGATCAGTTCTGACAGGATAATCTAAACATATCCATGAAGCACTTCCTGCATCAACCCATACATCTAAAACATCTGGCACTCTTTCCTTAATCTTACCGCATTTACATTTTATTTTTACTGCATCAATATAAGGCTTATGTAAATCTTCTGGAAGCTTTGTACCTGAATTTGTTTCTTTTAATATCTGCAATAATTCCTTAGAATCTCCAACAACAATATAATCATTACATGATTTGCATTTCCAAACAGGCAATGGTGTTCCCCAATATCGTTGCTTTGTTATAGAATTATCACGAAGATTATCTAACCATGAATGAAACTGCCTATTACCAGCCCAATCTGGCATCCAATATATTGTTTTATTTATATCTTTCATATTTGCTGTCAGATCCTCAACTTTAAAGAACCATTGTGATGTTGCCCTGAATATCGCAGGAGTATGATGCCTCCAACAATGAGGATAATCATGTTCAACTGTTGCACTTGCTGCCAAAACACCTTCTGCTTCAAGACGTCTAATAAATTCTTTATCATCTTCTTTTGCCTGCAGATTTGAAAAAACACCCATATTTTCAAAATATCCTCGTTCATTGACTAAATTAAATGGCGGCAGATTATTACGATGACCTACTTCATAATCCCCTGGTCCGCAGCCAGGAGCACAATGCACTAATCCAGTTCCTGCAATTGTATCAACATATTCTTCTGATAATACAACAGTATGTAATTTTGAAGAGTTATTTTCAATCTCTTGTTTAGCTATTTCCTTAAAATGATCAATATATTTTGCAAAAGGATGCTGATATTTTAAACCTTCAAGACAGCTTCCATCAAATTCATCAACAATCTTATAATCTTTGCCGCATATTTTTTTAATAACAGCTTCAGCAAGATCTTTTGCAACAATCCATGTTTCTGCTCCTGCACCTCTTGCACCTATTCCTTCCATATCTGCTCTGATTTCTGCCTTCACATATTTTACTTTTGGATTAACCATAACAGCTAGATTAAAAGGAATTGTCCAAGGTGTTGTTGTCCAGATGATAAGAAACTCATTATTATCTCCTTCAAGACGAAGTTTGACATATATTGATTTATCATTTAGTTTTTCATATTCTAATTCATGTTTTGCAAGTGCAGAACTGCATTCACTGCACCAAGTCATTGTCCGCAAACCTTCGTACAATCTGCCATTTTCATGCGCTTTTTTTATCAGCCACCATTCACCTTCAATATAAGAATTATTTACAGGCATGTATGGATTATCATAATCCATCCATATACCAAGTTTCTTAAAATCAAGTATCATTCCATTCATATTATTGACTGATAATTTTTTACATTCTTTGATAAAATTCTCAATACCAAACTTTTCAATATCCTCTTTGTACGGCAGACATAGATTTTTCTGCACAGCATTTTCTGTTGGCAGCCCATGCATATCAAATCCAGCTCTATCCCATACATCAAACCCCTGCGCCCGTTTGTACCGCAATACAGAATCTCGCAATGCCCTTCCCAATGCATGACCTATATGAATCTTTCCAGATGTATAAGGCGGCCCATCGAGATAATAGAATTTTTTCTTATCAGCGTTCCTTTGTTTTAATTTCTGATATATTTTATGTTTCTGCCAAAAATCATAGATTGTTTGTTCTATAACTTTAAAATCATATGCTCCACTTTTCTTTTCTTTCTCTATATCTTTCTCTATATGTTCTATATTCTCTTTTATATGTTTATGCATAGAAACAAAGAATTGAATGGTTTATATATAAAGTTTGCTATAGTAAAGTTTGCTATAATATGATATACAATGCAATTGCAGCAAACATCAGCAATGAAACAATATTAACTATTAATCCTATTTTTATTTCATGCTGCTGATGCTCACCTAAAAAATAATACCAAAGCGTAACTGAGAAAAAACCAAACAGATGCGCTAAATGACCAACATTGTCCTGCACAGGAGATAATAACCCCTTAAGATCTGAAAGAATAGTAATCCACCCCAAAATCATTACAGGAATTGGTATAATAAAGTTATAAGTTAGATAAAATGGCGCTGATACAATTGCTGCAGAAACCAAACCCATCAATGCTCCTGATGCACCAAGGCTTCCTGTATTATCATGAATGAAAAACAGATAGATTATAGAGGTAAATAATGTTGAAATAACACCAGCAAAAAAATAAATAAAGAGTGTTTTAAAAGGACCTATTTTATGTTCAACAATTCTGCCAAATATAAATATCCCAAACATATTCATAAACAGATGTTTTGCATTTGCATGAAGAAACATAGATGAGATCATAGGAAAGAAATTAAGCGTCAGAATGTTTTTTGGATACCAAATATAATTATAGATTATATCCGGATTTATTTTACCAAAATATATAAAAAGAAGAAATATATAGTAAATTAGTATATTGGTAATTATAAGATAAATTGTAACTTTTGCTTGAAATATAAATTGAAAGAACAATCGTAATGGTTCCAACAATTTTTTTGCATCTTCTCTTCCAATAAGTACAAGTATTAGATTATAGAGAAATTTTACCGATTCCTTGCAAAATTTAATTAGAAATTGTGTTTGCGAATGAATATCATGGTTTTCTAGATTAGGCATAAGTTATTTGAGAGGTTCTTAGATTTAAATGTTTTCAATTATTCTCAATTATCTGCATCTTCTTCTTCAGGCTGAAAATCAAGATCCTCACCACATTGAGTGCAATAGAATTCTTTTGGATCTACTACATAACCACAAAGATTACATTTTAGCTCATTAGGTTTTGCCATTGAATCTCCCTCTTTATTAATTATTCAACAAAAATGAGGTTTTTACTCTGATAAATCATCTTCAGTTGGTATTCGAGAAACTGTTGCAGCAACATTTTCTGAAGCATCAACATTCTCTATTAATATCTTTTTACGAACTTGTGGAACTGCTGGCTGCGGCATTGATCTTTTGATAGTAAATGATATAACATCAGCTTCCACTTCTTTTGTAGCAATAGCTACAACATCATATTTCATAGCTTCTAATTCCTGCTCATTTAATTTTAATAACAATGGAGCACCCATTGATAATTGCAAAGCTCTTGCACCGATTAATCTTGCTATTTCATATTTAGTATATTTCATTGTTGCACCTTTCGTTTTGATAATTAATTCAAATGTTGTTTTACAAATAATTTATCTTTGCCGCAATAAGGACACATATGCTTTTGTGGTGAATCCTTTTTTACATAAAATATATAATTACAACCTTGACATTGATATTGTATTTTTTGAACTTGTTGTTCCTGCCTTATAACATGCTTTTGTACATAATCATCTTGTTCTGGCACTACACCTTTTTTATTCATCTTATATTTTTCCAAACATGTACTGCAGATTATATTTGTTCTTTCTGCACTTCCTATATAACGAACATCATTAGAACTTATGTCTTTATTGCATTTAAAACATTTGTATAACATTGATGGCATTCTAACACCTTTTTGAGTATATAAAAAGATATCATTTTGTATTTAAATATTTAACGCTTTTCTATGAAATATTATTTTAATTGACAACCCAATCACCTATAGAAAGCTACTCCAAAACCAATCCGCATTTCTTACAGTATCGTTCTTCTCCTCGTAAATCAAACTTCTTACCCCCGCAATCAGGACATTTCTTTATAGATTCTTCTAATTCAAGGCTGTCAAATGACTTTTGATCATATTGCTGCGCCATATTAATGTATAGTCAATAATGATTTATAAAGATTTTGCAAATCAAAACTTCATATTTTGTGTTATTATTACCTATTACACAACAAATATAAAATATGGAAGTGAGCCCTCAGAAAAATATGAAAGAAGAGGAATTGAAACTGTTGTTTATGAACCTACAAGTGTACCTTTAAGTGAATTAAGAGAACAAACACCTGTTCCATTAGCACCACAAACCCCATGAAGGAATATATGAAGGAGATAGATAGAGATTAGAGAAATATTTTGCTGATCTCTTAAGTGATAAACATGGCACTATCACTAAATAATTCAGAAAAAACAATAACTTAATAAATATCTTTATATCTAATCCATAGATGGAATTAGACACTGCAAAAGGAGTACGAGATTTTCCACCAGAACAAAAGATTGAAAGAAATAAGATAATCCAGAAACTAATAAATATATTTACACTTTATGGGTTTTCTCCTCTAGAAACACCAATAATTGAACGATTAGATGTTCTTACTGCAAAATATGCAGGAGGAGAAGAGATAACTAAAGAAATCTTCAAACTAAAAGATCAGGGCGACAGAGATCTTTGCCTGCGTTATGACTTAACTGTACCTTTAGCAAGATTTATTGGAATGAACCCAACAATAAAACTGCCTTTTAAAAGATATCAAATAGGCGATGTTTTCAGAGATGGTCCAATCAAACTCGGAAGATTTAGACAATTTATACAATGCGATGCAGATATCGTAGGCAGTAAATCTATGCTAGCAGACGCACAATGTATATCGCTTGGAGAAGATGTTTTTAATGCATTAAACATTGCAGTTAACATTGAAGTCAATAACAGAAAAATTTTAGACGGAATACTTGAATATGCAGGAATTCCAGAAGAAAAAAGATTGACAACAATATTAACAATTGACAAACTAAAGAAGATCCTACCAGAAGGTATTGAAAAAGAATTGGCAGAAAAAGGATTGCAGCAAGAGATGATCAAAAAGATAATCTCTGCAATAAAAATAGAGGGTACTAATAACCAAAAAATAGATGCACTTAAGAAAATAATAAAAACTCCAGCAGGTATAGAAGGGATTGCAGAGATAGAGCAGCTTCTAAGTTATTGTAAAAAAAGAAATATTATATTTGCCCAATATCTAGCACGTGGACTTGCATATTACACAAGCACAGTCTATGAAATTTTTGCAAAAAAAAGCACAGTTACTTCTTCATTAGCTGCGGGTGGAAGGTATGACAAGATGATAGGTGGATTTCTGCAGAATAAACAGGAATATCCAGCTATTGGGATCTCTTTTGGAATAGAACCAATCACAGAAGTCTGGAAAGAACAAAATACAAAAGAAAAATCTCAGAAAACAGTGACTCAAGTTTATGTTATTCCTATCATCAATAAAGAAGCTAAGACAGAATCTAAGAATAATAAAGGAGATAACACAATTAATGAATGCATTGACCTATGCAAAAAACTGAGAGAAAACGGAATTTCAACAGATATGGATATCAATGGCAAAGGAATCACAAAAAATCTGGATTATGCAAATCAGTACAATATTCCTTTTGTGATCATTCTAGGAAAAGAAGAGCTTAGACAAAAAAAAGTAAAACTAAAAGACATGAATTCTGGAAAAGAAGAACTAATAAACATAAATGATGCTATCAAAAGATTAGTATCTAAGATATTATCTAAATAAAGCAGCCAGCCAGCCCAATCCAACAAAATAACTCATCAACAAAGTAATAAGAAAACTTGGAATAAAAGGTATGCCTTGTTTTATCTGAACATTTTCAATCTTTCCTTCCTTGTGCAGTTCAATCAGTTTAAGGATTTGCATTTTCTCAATACCTAAATCTTTTGGACCTGCAATATAAATATCATTTATAACAATATCCTCTGCTATCCAATCCCCCTCTGTTAATTGTTCAGGATTGACAGATTTTAGCATTGCAACTTTCTCAATAACTTTGATAAATTGATAAAGATAAAACGTAAGGATAAGCATCAACAGCAAACTGATTAATAATAATTTTACTGCAATATCATCAATAAAAAAGACTACAACAATCATTACCAATGAAAACATCATAAGCAATTTTCTAAGAAGAAGTATATCTTTTTGATGAATTCTCTCATTAAATGCAATAATAAACTTTTTCCAGCTTGCAGCTGCTAAATAAATGCTCCACAATATACCATAAACTCCTCCAACAATAAGCATATAGACGAAAAATATAAACAGCAATGGAGGTTGATTAAAGAATTGCAATAAAATAGTTTTAAATGTAAAAAGTATAGAAACAGAAAAATCAATCGGAAATTGAATTCCAATACCAAGCAAAGCTCCTAACCCAAACAGCATCTTTGCATCCCCTCCACCCCATTGACCTGTATAATACATAATCATTGCAATGAATATTGCCAAAAAGAAGCCAATAATTGAAGAAACAATGAAACTCCAGTCAGAATAGATTACAGATAATGATAGATTCACACCAAATGCAAGAGCAATAAACGAAAAATTAACAATATCAGGAACTTCCCGTGTCTTAAGATCTGTATAACTGCCAATTAGAAGATAGATTACTGCAATTATGATTAGTATTTCGATAATCATTTAATAGATGAGGAATATGATTTTGTTTATAAATTTTGATAATCTTTTTATACTTCATAGTAAAACAAATCTTATGGAAGAAAAACAACCAACAGTTGAAGATTGGTATAAAGCAGGAGAGATTGCTGCAAAAGTTAGAGATTTCGCAGCTAAACTCGCAAAACCAAATGCATTACTATTAGATATTGCAAATCAGATCGAACAAAAGATTCTAGATGAAGGTGCAATTCCTGGATTCCCAGCAAATCTCTCGCTTAATACAATTGCTGCGCATTACACACCGCATATAAATGATCAAACTATACTTACAAAAGAGCATGTTCTCAAAATAGATGTTGGTACATGCATGAATGGAGCAATTGGTGATACTGCTATTACTATTGATTTAACAGAAAAATATGAAAAATTAGTTGAATCTTCCAAACAAGCGCTTGCAAATGTTACTAAGTTATTGCAGCCAGGTACAACTTTAGGCGATGTTGGCAAAACAATCCAAGAAACAATTGAAAATTATGGATACAAGCCAGTGTTGAATTTATCTGGTCATGGTCTTGAAGCATATACAATACACTCTGCACCATCATTTCCTAATTACAACAATAATAACAAGCAGCATATCAAAGTTGGCCAGACATTTGCAATTGAGCCATTTGCAACAGACGGCGCTGGAAAAATCAAAGAAGGTCAGCAGCCAAATATTTTTGAGCCAATTGACAAAAAACCAATACGAGACAGCAATGCTCGTGTCTTATTTAGTGAGGTAATGGAAAAATACAAAGGCCTGCCATTTGCCAAGCGCTGGCTGCTTTCTCAAAAATGGAATGAGCAGCGTATAGACTCTGCACTGCGCATGTTAAAAGCAAACAGAAACATTGTATCCCATTCTCCTCTTGTAGAAGTAGCAGATGGTATCATAACACAAGCAGAACACACATTTATAGTAGAAGAAGATAGAGTTGTATGTTTGACAAAGTAGATTTAATCGCACTGAACCTATCGAAAATATCTGCAGAGCTATGTCAAGAACCACTGGTCAATAAACCAGTGGCATGCTTATCGATAACACCTAAGGTGGTTCTTGACGCTTACGAATTCCACCACCTGTCAATAGACAATTCGTCTTGTTTAAAAGATGATAAAACACTTATTGCACATCAATAATTATTCTATTTTTATTTTCAGGATGAATATATACTTCTCTTCCTTCTTTAAGATTTAAAAACTGTGCAATTTTCTTATTGATGACTAATGCAATTGAACTTCCAACACGTATAACTTTTCCATTTGCACCTAACCCCCATAATCCTTTTTTCTTTGCAGCCTCATCGATTTTATCAGAAGTTTCTTCATCAAATATTTCTTCCCCGCACTTATTACAAACAAAAGCTGGAAATTTCCCCAAAACATCTCCATAAAGCTTAAAATCTACTTCCTTCTTAACAACTTTTCCGTTGCATTCATCACATTTACTTATTTCCATTGTTTCACCATAATTTTACATCCTGATTAACTTACGAATACTGTTTTTATTTTGTATATACATTCATCTAACTTTTTATATGCAACCTTAATATAAGTATAAGACGCTAAATAACCATCCGTTTGCTTTATTTTTGCTCCATATTTTATTGCATCTTTAATTTGCTCTTTTGAAATCCCCTTAATTACCATTTTCTCTTTTGCGTGTTTTGTAAGCAACAGTATAATCTCAGGCATATATACTGATTAGTATTGATACTAATATATAAAACTATCTTTTTTACTCTTTCTTCACTACTTTTTTTGCATTGTGAGCAAAGCGAACAAGCAAAAAAACAACATTTATAAATCACCTCTTTTTCTGATAATAAGTAGATGGTAAAAGAAGCAATTGAAACATTAGTTGAAGGTGGAAAAGCAACAGCCGGTCCTCCACTAGGTCCTGCACTAGGTCCGATGGGAATTAATATTGGTCAGGTTATTGCTGAAATCAACAAAAAAACAGCTGATTTTAAAGGGATGAGAGTTCCAGTCAAAGTTACCGTTGATAAAGAAACTAAGAAGTTTGAAATTTCTATTGGTACACCTCCAGCAAGCGCTTTAATCTGCAAAGAAGCAGGAGTAGAAAAAGGCTCAGGCAATCCATTGGCAGAAAAAGTTGCAGATTTGAAGATTGAGCAAGTTATCAAGATTTCAAAGATGAAATCAGATTCTTTATTAGGAAAAGATAATTTTGGAAGAGTTAAAGAGATTATCGGAACATGCCAGTCAATGGGAATCATGGTTGAAGGAAAACCAGCGCATGAGACAATTGAAGATATTAATAAAGGAATGTTCAAAGACAAGATAGCAGTGGGAAAAACAGAGTTATCTGCAGAAGAGTTGAAGAAACTCGAAGAAGAAAAATTAAGATTGCAGAAAGATATCCAAGAAAGAAGAGCAGAATTCGAATCCAAAGCTAAACAGATTATTGCAGGTTTAGCAGGCAAAGAAAAGAAGGAAATCAAAGCTGCATTGATAGAAGCTAAGATTCCAAAATTAATTATCGACGAATTACTGCCAGCTGAAGAAAAGAAAGAAGGAGCACCAGGAGCTGCACCAGCAGCTAAGAAGTAATTTCTGTATTGAACTTATTTAATCTTTATTTTTTCATTATCTTAATTTATTCTGATTTTTTTGATCTAATACTCTTTTTCATTCCTTCTACAGATAAATCCTCATCGACAAGTTCAAACAAATCAAGCATTGAAATTTTTTGAGTCTTTACCATATTCATCCCCCTTAATAACATTCTATAAGTAAATCTATTCTATTTATAATTAGCGCTTATACTAATTATAATTTATATAATTAAATAAGATTTATAAATAACTTGTTACTACCATTAGATATATGAAGAGAAAAGTAATTCAGATTGCGAACAGTACTCAACTGATTTCTTTACCAAGAGAGTGGGCTAAAAAGTATAATATAAAAAAAGGCGACGAATTAGAGATTGAAGCAAAAGGAAATAAATTAGAAATCTGCTGTGAGAAAGATATTGAACTTGAAAATATCTCAATTAATATCTCTGGATTGGATAGAACTTCAATTATGTATTACATCAGAAGTGCCTACAGAAGAGGTTATAATGTAATAGAGATTAATTTTGACAGAGATTATGCTCATCATTTCAGGATGGGAAAAGATGTTAAGATTATTTCAGTAATTCATGAAGAAGTTAACAGATTAGTAGGTGTTGAGATAATCCAGCAGAAAGACAAATTCTGTGTAGTAAAGGATATTTCTAATGCATCATTTAAGGATTTTGATACAGTATTAAGAAGAATATTCTTATTATTGTTAGATGCAACAACAAACTTATTTGCTGCAATGAAATCTGGCAATAAAGTTCTTGTTGAGAATATTGAGCAGAATCATGACAGCATCACACGATTTATCAGTTATGCATTACGCCTTATCAATAAAGGTGGTTATTCAGAGCAGCACAAAAATTCATTACTTTATACGATAATAGTAATCATTGACAAAATTGTTGACATCTTAAAATATGCGGGAAGAGATTTTATAACAAATGATATCAAATTAAGCAATGAATCAAAAGAAATATTAGACAATATTGCTGCAGCATTCCAAATATATTATGAATTATTTTACAAGTTTGAAGCAAAGAAAATTTATGAATTATATTTAAATAGAAATAACACAATTGACAAAATAAGAAAGATACAAAACAAACAGCCAAAGAATGAATTGATTCTTTTATCTGATCTACGCCAATGCTTTGAATATATTACAGGAATAGTTGAGAATAGGCTGAGTTTGTTGTTTTAGAATAATAATCATTTATTAGAGGAGAGAATAGAATGGATATCACGAAGATTTCTAAAACCTATATATAACATATAAGGTAACTTTGAAATATATTCTGGAGATTCTGGCCTAATGTCAGACAATGCATAATAAACACCTTTGCCATCACCATCTATTATAAAATAGTTTCCAAGAAAGGAAGTAATTGTGCCAAAACGAGTACGATTTAAAGGAGTAAGGTTATCTAACTCAAAAGCAGGAATTTCATCAACTTGAGGAAATAATAATTGTAGAAGACCATTATTACGATATAATATACCTTGATTATATGTTGCGCGTTGAACAAGTTTATGTCTTGAACTAGTCCTAAATACATAATCAACAATTTGATGTTTAATTGTCTTAAGATTAATTTTAACAGAATTTCCTGGAACTGGTAAAGAATAGTCAGAACTAAACAATTTTTTCATTAAAGTGTCAATATAATAATTGGATATACGCATCTTATCTGGTTTTGCCTTTTGGAAACTATATCGTTGAGACCCAGAAAGAGAACGACTTTTATGCCACTTCATATATTCTTCTATTCTTAATGCATGAACCTCAGTAATTGAACGTTTCAGAGTATCTATCTCAGGACCATTATTAACAATAATGATATCAACAGATGGATTTAACGAACTAAACATTTTTTTATCAGAAATCACTGAATCTATTGCTTGATTAATAGCCTGTTGATTATTAATTTTTTCTCGTTGACATCGTATAGTAATTCTTTCTTTAATATCTTTCTCATCTTTAGATGTTGTTGTAATCACAACATTCATTGCATTAGGGAATAATTCTTTTTGCAACAAATATTGAAATGCAAATGGATTAACAACACCAATTACTTTGAAAATAGAATCATCCATTCTTAGAGGAGTTAATGCATCATTAGGAATACCATATAAATTACCATGAAAAGAATAGGCAAATGCATATTGAGAATCATGAAAGTTTTTAATAAAATCATCCATTTCAACAAAAACATGGTCAGTTGGTATATACACTTTTTCAGTTCTTCTTTCTTCTCTAGTAACGTGAGTTTGTACCTTACCAAATTTGGGATTTATCTGAATAAGTTTATCAACAATTGTCGTCTTTCCAGATACCCTATGACCACCTACCAAAACGATATTAGGAGAAAATCGCTCAATCAAATTAAGAAACCTAGTATAGCCTGGATTCAATTCCTGAATAATAGAATCACTACTACTATTCAATGCTTTATCTAAGGTTACAACTAATTCATCAATATTATTATGATGACTTGTACCAACGAAAACAGCCATAGTACTACCTGGTAATAATGAAGGGTTTATAAATATTACTGAAAGATACAGACAAAAGTACTAATATATATATAATCTATATACATCAATTATATATAACCAAATCAATTACCTTAAACTATGTCAGAAATAGAATATATAGAAGCATATAATCATTTAGGTCAGCTAATGAAGATTAAAGAAAAAGATAGATTACTTGCAGAAATAAAAAGATATTCTAAAAAACATGGAGATGCAAACCTTGCTGTACGAGTAGTTCATTTATTTCTTATGAATATGGTTGGAGAATTATATATAGTAAAACGAGCAAAGAAAGATGAAAATCCATATCTATATGATAAAACTCTTGGCGCACATATGAAGAGAGGAGAAACATATGATATTGGGCTACAAAGAGAATGCCTTGAAGAACTTGAACTTGATACAACAATAGTTGAACCTGATAATTATCAATGGGTAACTAAGAAAACAAACCTTCAAACAATAGCAGTTATCAAAGAGATTGCATTTGATCCTTGGTATAGATCAGTGCGATATGTAAAAAATGAAGAACCATGGGTAAAACGCCATAGAGTAAAAACATATATTGGTATGTATGAAGGTGTACTCAGATTCAAAGATGGAGAAGCAATTGATGTAAAGATGATTACACTTGATAACTTAAAAAAAGAGTTAATATCTAATCCAAACATATATACAACAGACCTTAATGATTTAGTTCAAAGATACAAACCTCATTTAATGAACCCTAATTTTTTGTAAACATTTATATACCACCTTTTCAATAATTCTAATTTTTATGAAAGCAATTATCTTAGCAGCAGGATATGCAACACGATTGTATCCATTAACATTATCAACACCAAAACCATTGTTAACAGTAGCTGGTATTCCGATTGTTGAACATATAATCAATAAGATTGAAGAAATCTCTTCAATTGACCATATCTACATTGTAACAAACAACAAGTTCTATGCTCATTTTATTGATTGGAAAGAAAATTTCTCATCAAATAAATCAGTAATAATAATGAATGACAACACGAATTCAAACGAAGATCGTCTTGGAGCAATAGGAGATATCCATTATGTTGTTCAAGAGATGAGTATTGATGATGATATCATGGTTATTGCAGGTGATAATCTGTTTACTTTTTCTTTGGAACAAGTACATCAATTAGCTCAAGTAAAAAAAAGCTCAGTTATTGCTTTATACGATCTCAAAGATCCAGCAAAAATAGCATCACGCTTAGGATGTGCAGTTATTGATAAAAGTTCAAGAATTACTGAATTTCAAGAAAAACCAATGTCACCTAAATCAACGCTTGCAGCAACTGTCTGTTATTTCATCAAGAGAGATGATGTCATTGAATTAGAAAATTGTATTAACGAAAATAAAACTCCAGATAATGCTGGTGATTTTATTAGATATCTTATCAGCAAAAAAGAGGTTTATGCTTATGTTGCTGATGGACTATGGTTTGACATAGGCAGCCCTGAGCAATATAAAGAAGCAAATAAAATCTTTTCAAATAAACTATCAGAAATCGAACGGAGTGAAGATCTTTGCACAACATAAAATTACTGCACATCATTGAAGATGAGGCAGAAGAAAAAGAGGTCAATAATCCATCCTTTTTGCTCACAAACAAAAAAGGAGGATACTTATCATTAGCTTCATGTAGTAATATCTCTAGATTTCAAGGATGTTTTTTCTTAAAACAATTAAATGAAAAGAATGCTGTAATGTACAAAGTAATTGAATCATTACAATTGGATGATGTACCTATACAGATGGTAAACAATTTTTTCTGCATAACCCGAAAATATGACAAAGCAAGCGAACAATTCTCAATGTTTTATAATAATGCATTTCTTTATTCAATAAAAGATTATACAGGAAATCTGCTTCTAACACTTGATACAAGAGATATCTATGATTATAATGATCAAGGAAGAATCTACAGCATAAACAAGATCAATGATAACATAATAATTGAATATACAAAATATAAAGACAATTCATTGAAAAACACACTTTATAAGATATATCTAGTAATAAAAAGCTGTGATGAAAAAAATTCACCTATTGAATTTGAAGTGCTCAACAAATGGAAGAAAAAAGAATATGAATATGATAAAAAGAGAAACTCGCAGCCAAATGAATTATTTATATATGATGCATTAAAATTAAAAATCAAGAAAAATGCAAGATTAGTATTCTCTTACAGTAATTCAAAACAAGAAGCATTAGATACTGCAGATAACTTAGCATTAAACCAGATAACTTTATTGCGATTAAAAGAAGAATATGTCAAAACAATTGTAACACATGATATCAATTTAAGTAATATTGAAGTTTCGCTTGCATATAAGAACTGCATCAATTCTCTTGATGGATTGCTGACAGAAGCAGGTACTCAAAACAAAGGCATCTTTGCAGGTCTTCCATGGTTCTTCCAGTTTTGGACAAGAGATGAAAACATAGCATTAATCGGCCTTATTAAAGAAGAACGTTTTGCAGAGGCAAAAGCAATATTATTTAGGATGCTTGAGAACATACTTCCAGATGGAAGATTAGCAAATAGATATCCAAAAGCAGAGCTAGGCTGTGCTGACAGCATTGGATTATTATTCAAAAGAATTTCTGATTTGATGAAAGAAACGAAAAAAAAGAAACAATTTCAGCAGTATTTCAGCAGTAATGATATTTTCCTCATCAAAGAGAAATTACAAAAATCAATCATCAAGAATGAGAAGTATCATTCAAAAGCAGGATTGATACATAACTTAAAATTAGAAACATGGATGGACACTACTATTGACAGCACATCCAATGATACAAGAGAAGGACAAAGGATAGAAATACAAGCAGCAAGATTATTAATGATTAAATTAATGATTGAATTAAGCAATATGACAGATGACAGCAAAAAAGAGAAAGAATACATCAAAATAGAACAAGAATTTGCAAAAAAGGTAAAAGATACTTTCTTAAGCAGCATTAGCGAAGAACAACAACAGCTTATTCTTAAAGATGGAAAAGATGATGCAGCAATACGCCCAAATATATTTTTAGCATATTATCTGTACCCAGAACTATTATCACATCAAGAATGGGAAGAAGTATTTGACAATACATTAAAGAAATTATGGGTTGATTGGGGTGGATTAACTACAATTGACAAGACCAGCAGATATTTCACATGGGAATATAGTGGAGAGAATAATAAAAGCTATCATCGCGGGGATTCATGGTTTTTTATAAATAATATTGCAGCAATCTGCCTGTATAAAGTAAACAAAATAAAATATGATTATGCAATCAGAAAGATAATTGATGCATCAACACAAGATATTCTCTGGAATGGTTTTATTGGCCATGCATCTGAATTAAGCTCTGCAAAAGAACAGCGAGCAGAAGGTTGTTTGGCACAAGCATGGTCAGCAGGAACATATATTGAATTAGTGCATGAAGTTTATGAGAAATAAAATACTATTTAATTGAAAAAGTTTATATATTCTTCTACTTAGAAACTGATTTAGTTAGTTAAACAACTAATAAAAAGGGGTTTAAGAGTGAAGGTATTGATGTTTGGATGGGAATTCCCTCCAATAAATTCAGGGGGATTAGGTACAGCTTGTTATGGGTTAACAAAAGCATTAAATAAAGAAAATGTTGACATAACATTCGTTGTACCGCAAGGAGAACAAAGCAATAGCTCTAGCCATCTTAATCTTTTAGCGCTTAACAAACTAGAAGATGATTCAACATATAAATCTATAAAGATTAAGAAAATTGCAAGCATTCTGAAACCATATATCAGTTCGCAAGATTACAAGAGAATAAAAAGAAAAGGTGATCATTTCTCAACATTGTATGGCAATAATTTACATGAAGAAGTACAAAGATATGCAGAAATTACTAAGAAAATAGCAGAACAATCAAACTGCGATGTAATCCACGCGCATGACTGGCTGACATTTCCTGCTGCAATTAAAGCAAAAGAAGAAACAAATAAGCCATTAGTAGTGCATATTCACGCAACAGAGTTTGATAGAACTGCTGATCATCCTGATCAAATAATTTATGATATTGAAAAAGAAGGCATGAAGCGAGCAGATAAAATAATAGCTGTGAGCAATTTCACAAAACAAAAGATAATAGAACATTATGGAATCCCCGCAGATAAGATTGCTGTTGTTCACAATGCAGTTGAACATAAATCACGCATCCACAACATACATAACATACACAAAAAATCTCATGAAAAGATTGTATTATTCTTAGGCAGGCTCACTGTACAAAAAGGTGCAGACTATTTTCTTTATGCTGCAGAAAAAGTTCTAAAGATAAATCCAAATGTGCTGTTTGTCATTGCTGGCTCAGGAGATATGGAATCTCAGATAATAGAAAAAGCAGCAGAACTAAATATTGCAAATAAAGTAGTATTTACAGGATTTCTTACTGGAAAAGATGTGGATAAGATGTACAGCTTGGCAGATCTCTATGTAATGCCTTCAGTGTCAGAGCCATTTGGCATCACCACATTAGAAGCATTAAGCAATGATACACCTGTACTAATATCAAAACAATCAGGAGTAAGTGAAGTTTTACACCATGCATTAAAGGTTGACTTTTGGGACATCAATCAGATGGCAAACAAGATCTTAGCAGTACTGCAATATCCAGAACTTTACTATAATCTCAAAATCAATGGAAAAAAAGAAGTTATACGATTTAATTGGCAGATTCCCGCAGGAAAATGCATTGACATTTATAAGGATTTGATTGAACTGCACAAACTAAAGAATGAACAGAAAACAATAAAGATAAAAAAGAGCAATCACAACAGCAATTGTATAAACAAGAAGAATAAAAGTAAAAGAGGATAAACAATGGTCAACATCTGCATGTATTTCCAAGTTCACCAGCCATTTCGACTTAGAAATTACACTGTATTTGACATAGGTAATAACAGCATATATTTTGATGCAAAGAAAAACGAGGAAATCTGCAGAAAAGTTGCCAACAAATGTTATCTTCCTGCAAACAAGATAATTTTAGATTTAATCAAACAAACAAATGGCAGATTTAGAGCTGCATTTTCAATCTCAGGCTGCGCTTTAGAGCAATTTCATTTATATTCTCCTGAAGTAATACAAAGTTTTAGAGAATTAGCAAAAACTGGCTGCGTTGAATTTCTTTCAGAAACATATTATCATTCTCTTGCATATTTACATTCTAAAGAAGAATTCGTGAAACAAATAGACATACACAAAAACGCAATGTTAAAAATTTTTGGACATTGTCCAAAAATTTTTAGAAACACAGAACTAATTTTTAATAATGAATTAGCTAAATTTATTGAATCACTTGGATATACAGCAATACTTGCAGAAGGCGCTGATCATATACTTAATGGAAGATCACCAAATTTTATCTGCAGTGCAAACTATAATGATACAGATAATAACAATACAAACTTCAGCAATAAGATAAAAGTGTTATTAAAAAATTACAAGCTTAGCGATGATATTGCATTCCGCTTCTCAAACAGAGAATGGAAAGAATGGCCGCTAACTGCCGAGAAATATGCTTCATGGATTAATAACATCAATGGAAATGGTGAAGTGATAAACTTATTCATGGATTATGAAACATTTGGCGAGCATCAATGGGAATCAACAGGTATATTTGAATTCCTTAAGCAGATGCCTATTGAGATCTTGAAGCATCCAGATAATAGTTTTATGCTGCCAAGTGAGATTGCAGCAAAACATGAAATAAAAGATACAATCGATGTCCACAATTTCATATCATGGGCAGATATTGAACGTGATCTATCTGCATGGCTTGGCAATCAGATACAACGCTCAGCATTTCATGAGTTGTATCAGCTTGAAAAAGAGATTATAGCAACAAATGATAAGAGATTGATCCACGAATGGAGAAAACTACAGACATCAGACCATTTTTATTACATGTGCACAAAATGGTTTGAAGACGGAGATGTACATAAATATTTTAATCCATATGAAAGTCCATACGACGCATTTATTACATTTATGAATATATTAAAAGATATAAAAATAAGAATAAGAAAAGCAAATGAAAACAATCTAAGAGAAAAAGATATAAATGAAAATAAAAAGAATATAGATGAAAGTGAGGAAAATAATAAAGAGATAATAATATGAATATTATTAATACCTTAATACAAAAAAAGAGTTAAGAAAAATGGAAGAAACCAAACAAACTATCCCGCCAGAAACAAAGCAGAACTTAAAATTCATTAAATCTGCTGATGAATTGATGGGAGTAAAAGAAGAGAAAAGCAGCGGTGAGCTTAAAAAAACTCTTGGTTTTGGAATTCTTTTTGTTTTAGCATTAAATTTTATCTTTGATTCTTCAATATTTTATATTCCGTATTATGGGGTGGAGTTAGCTGGAAAAGCTTCTTTGATTTCATGGGTGTTGATAACATTGATTGGAATATATATTGCAATGTGCTATGGTGAATTGATCAGTATGTACCCAACATCAGGAGGAATCTATGAGGTCAGCAAGATTACATATGGTACATTTATTTCATTTATTGTAGGATGGCTTAATTGGTTAGTTGGAAATATTGGTGTTGCCATATCAATAACTGCTGGCTTAGAAGTCTTGGTTCCAGCAGAACTTGTGTTCAATACAACTGTTACTTACATAGTAAAAGCTGTTATATGTTTAATCACTATTTTTTTATTTTCCCATCTAGCAAAAAAAGGAAAAGATATTGGAAATAATATTATCTTTTATTTCACTGTAATAATCTTGTTTGCATTTGCACTATTGATCATCCCTATGTTTTTAGATATCCCTTCTTTAGTGCAAAATGGTGTTTTAAGAAGCCATGTAAATTTAGATTTGTATAAGCCATTTTATCCTGATGAAGACCCATCAATAAGTTTTGCATTGATAATCAGCGCGATTTTTGTGACATGCACTTCTTTTTTTGGGTTATCAGCAATATCTTATCTTTCTGGAGAAGTAAAAGAGCCTGAAAAAGTAATGCCTAAGGTTTTCAAATGGTCAATGATAACTGTTGGAATAACCACTTTATTATTTATTGCTGGCTCGTATGGTGTATTGGACACAAACACATATCTCGAATCTGATTATTATTTCGCAGAGATTATCAATACTACACTTGGACAATTTAGCACTTTTTTTGTAAGCTTTTTGGTAATTCTATCGGGTATTTTGTATTTTAGTGAAGGTCTTGGCTGGATATTATCAGGACCAAGACTGATTTATTCGATTGCAAAAGACAGATTATTTCCAACAAGCTTTGCAAAGATTGATGAAGAATTCCAGCAGCCAGTTAGAGCCATAAAATTCCAGGCAAAAACATTATCGCTATTCATAATAATAATGTACATCATGTATATATTCAATGATTACTTTGGAGAGATTGATCCTTTCACCTACTTTTTGACAATATTCATTTTTTTCTCGATTATATTAGTATGCATCTCATTGCTTGCAATTCCAATCTTAAGAGAAAGATTTCCAGAAGCAAAACGTCCATATAAAGTAGCATTTGGAAATATTCTGCCATACATAATAATCTTATTATTTTTCATGATAATAATTGTTTGGATAAAATATGATGAAAATGGACTACTTGTTCTGCTGTCATCAATAGCTTTGCTCATGTTAGGTATTCCAATCTATGCATTGCTTGTTATTTATTTTGATCCAGATGTATACACTAAGTTAAAACATTTTATGAATTATTTCAGCTGGCTCTATGAACCATTGATATTATCAAAAGAAATCAGGAAAGAATTGTATGAAAAGATAGGAGATATAGCTGGAAAAAAAATATTATTATATGGAACAACAGGAACTAAATTTACAATTGATGTTGCAGATAAAGTTGGAACTGCTGGAAAAGTATATGTTACAGACTTATCTGAAAAAACAATTTATAAGATAAGTGAAAAAATTGAAAGAAAGAAGATAACACATATAACTGCAATACACGATGAACATCAAGTAAATAGAGTTCATCCGCATATTCCGCAAGTAAATGCAATTATATCAACTGGAATGCTCGGACATGTTCAAGACTTGCGAAAAGTTGCAAAAGAGATGGCAGCAATATTGCCTGATAGCGGAAGAATTGTATTCAAAGAAGAAGTAGATGTGCTTTCATTTGTACCAAACATTGGCTGGATTGCACAGCCAGAAAAAGTCGTTGAAATTTTCAGAGAAGAAGGTATTAGCATAACTTTTGTCCATGTAAAAAGAACATTCTGGACAGACTTGTTTGTCTACGGTGTAAAGTCAAAAGAAGATGTACCAGTAATATAAACTGAAAATAAATGAACTAATACAATAAATCATAATAAAGAACTATGAAAAAAAGTTTTGTTTTAGAATCATTCACTTTTCTGATGGAACAACTCAAACAGCAGCTTTGCACCCTCAACTAATCTTGGTCCATGTCTGTTCAATAAAGAATCATTGATTGCAAACACTTTATTATTCTCAACTGCTTTGATAAGATTCCATCCTTCTCTGTTTTTAATCTCATCAACATTTGCGCCAATTCCAATACCGCACAATGAAACAATAATGACATCAGGATTTTCAGCGATAACCTCCTCTGACTTTACCTCTCTGCTATGAACCCCTTCTTTTATAAGCACAGGATCTCCTCCAGCTATCTCTATCAAAGCAGGAACCCAATTTCCAGAAACAGTTGCAGGCTTGTGCCATTCTTCACAATATACTTTTACACGTGGTAATTTAAGTGATTCCTGCCTAATGCTCTCAAGCTCTGTCTTCATCTCACCGACGATAATATGAGCTTTTCCTTCTTTGCCAACAAGCTTTCCTATGCGGATGATAGACTCGTACACATCATCTAAAGTTACAGGATCAAGATGCATGATCTCAATGCCCATCATCTTGAATCTCGCAATAATCTTGTCCTGCACAAATGTAGAAGTGATTATTATATCTGGATGATATTCAGAAATTAATTGATATTTGACATCCAGCCAACCGCCAACTTTTGGTTTTTTCTGCGCATCTTCAGGATGATCACAATAGCGAGTATTAGCTATGATATGCTCTTCTGCTCCTAACGCATACAGAATTTCAGTATTGCTTGGTGCTAATGACAATATTCTCATAATCTTTCCTCTTTTCGTGAAGGTGAGGATATTCATTTTGTTTTTAAAGATTCTCATTTTGAATAATTGATTCTGAAAAATGACTCTAAATATTAAAAAACATCATTGTCCAAAACAAAACATTTTTATATCCGTGCTTTATTAAAAAATAGCATGAACATCACCCAGATAACAGAGACATACATCAAAGAACATCCTTCTATCAGAAATTGCCTGAAAAATAATTTAATCAATTATTCAAAGTTGTCACGATTGATAATCAAAGAGCTGCATCTGGAAAAGAAAACAACAAAAGATGCATTATTGATTGCAGCGAGAAGGTATCAGACAAAACTAAAGAAACAGCAGTCAAACGAAAAAGAGATAATTACTTTATTAAAGAAAAGCGAAATTGAAATCAAGACAAAGATTGTTGTTTTTGTTGTTGAAAAAAGTCTGTACCTTGATAATCTTCTCGATTTAGAAAAAAAAATCAAGAAAAAAGCTGATTTATTTTATGCAATCGAAGGAACAGCAGCATTTACTTTAATCACTACAGAAAAATATTATGATGATTTTGTTCAATTCTTTAAACATAAGATTGTCAATGAATCAAGAGAGTTAGTCATGATCATCATCAAAAGCTCAAAAGATATAGAAGAAACACCCGGAGTAGTTTCATACCTGCTTTCTCTTTTCGCAGAGAACCAAGTAAATGCTTATGAAATAATGAGCTGCTGGACAGACACAATTTTTGTTATTCATCAAAATGATTTAGAAAAAGCAATTGGATTCTTGAAGTTTTAGAAATGAAGAGATTTCAAAGAGAAATGAACACAACTCTTTACTAAAATTGTTCTGATGGTATTTTTGTTTTTGGTCGATCTTCTCAAAAGGATTATGTATGCAGAATTAATAAATTTTCACCACCAGTTTTAAACTGGTCGGAAAGCATACGAATTGTGGGACAGGCTGAGGCTGCCTGCGTTATATGAAATTTTCTGTCGTTGTAAATGGATTCTACGCCGTTGCTAAACTCTTAGAACTTTATGATTGACGCTTCCGTTCAAACGAACTAAAAAATGACGAGTTTGGGCTAACTTAACGGAAAGATTTATATACATAATATGATGTATCTAAATACATAATGAAAACTGAACTTAAAATCATTAAATACTTTGTCGAAAACAAGAAGCCAAAAACAATAAGAGAAATTGCTAAGCAGATTAAAGCAGATTACAGAATAACTTATATTGCAATACAAAGACTTATTGAAAAGAATGTCATTAATGTTCAAACCGTAGGAAAAAGCTCTTTATGTAGATTGGACGAAAAGTATTATGGTATCAGGATTTATGAAGCAGAGAATGAAAGAAAAGAAAACATCCTTAAAAATAAAAATATTAATCAACTTTACAAAGAGATTATGTCTAAAGTAAAAACTAGTTCTTTTATTTTACTTTTATTTGGCTCTTACGCTAAAAGCAAACAGACTAAAACTTCTGATATAGACCTCATGTTTATCTCAAACGAGGAAGATTTTGAGAGTAAAATATCAG
>JAGVYW010000038.1 GCA_018303075.1 Candidatus Woesearchaeota archaeon
CATTAATCTCTTTCTGATTATTTTTTGAACACCGCATGCCGTCCAGTCTATAGCGAAGCGGTGACTGGCGGTAGGTGTTCAACTAATTTTAGTTTGACATTCAAAAATCTGGATAAGAATAAATTTATGACATTCTTAAAATATCATCCAAATATACTATGGTATATGAAACTGCTTGGCAAATGGGATTATCAATTTAGTCTATTTGCAAAAGACAATACTGAATTTCACAAGGTATTGGATGAAATACGGACAGAATTTGCAGACAATATCATAAGCTATGATACAATAATTGTTTTTAATCAGTTTAAGTATGTGCAGATGGTTTGATTGGATAGATAATTAAACACCTGAAATGAGAGAAAATTAATCGTGTTCTGAAATAACCACTTTTCTGCTATTTTTTAGAACATTATTACATGGAGGACATTTCATTAATATTTCAGTTAGAAGTGTTTTAACTAAATTAGAAACATCTCCAATAGATAAATCAATTAAACAACTACCCCCAATATATTCCATCGTTGATTTAAGTAAGTGACTACCTTTAATATCTCCTTCCTTTTGGCAGCCAAATTCTCCTTTTGATGCTGCATATTCTACTATTTCAAAATATTCATTTAATCCTTCATTACAAGACGAATAAAATCTTCTAACACATTGCAACAAATTATTAACAACATTATCCTTCTTATTATCAGATATGTTCATATTATTCTTATATAATTCAACAAATTGAAATAAAGAACTTATTTTTTGCTCTTGTGAAATTGGTTTAATAAACGCGTAGGTATGCATAATAATATGGATTAATTCTAAAAAATTTGGCTCTTTTTTTAAAAAATCTTTAACTTTATTATTATCTAAATACACTATAAAAAAATCATCCAATTTTAATCTATGTATTATTGGATTATAATCAGTAATATTTGCTATTTCTCTTAATAACACTGGAACATAATTTGTTGCACTATATTCATTAACGATATCTATTGTTTTTCTTAAAATTTCTTCATCTTGAACATTGTCTAGTAAATGAGATAAATCTAATTGATTTAAACTATGTAAATTGTTATAATTATTAACTTTATCTATTAAACTATCTCTTAATTCTTTTGTTTTTGTTAATCTTTCATCTCTCCTTGTGACCAAAGTTCTAAATAAGTTAGTTGCTTCTACAACTATTGCTCTTGCTTTATCATAACTATCCTCCTTAGTTCCTTGTAAGAAATATTTTTTTCTAGTTTTTTCCAATGTTAGTAATTTTTGATTATAATACACTTCTGCTTCAAAAATTTTATTTTTATTTATAATATCCAAGATAGTTCTGACAACATAACTATTCTCTTTGTTTAATGGTAATATTAATGTCTTACCCGTATCAAAATAAATCTCTAAATCAAATTCATAATTTGATATTCTATCTGAATTCTCAATCTTAGAACCTTCTTTTAAAATATCTAATCTCTTTCTTGCATTTAATGTATATTTCATTATTTGGGTAGCTAATAGTCCATTAAGTTTAGGAAATTCTCTGTTAGAAAATGCATGTTCAGATGAAAAAAAAATTTCAAGTAATCTATCAATATCTTTAAACATCATCTTTGGTGATTGTGAATAGTGCAATATACCTAACTCAAGAACAGTCTGTTTAATTATTTCAGTTTTAAAAATAATCTTTTCAGTATTCATTTCAAAGATAAATGAAGGTTTATTATTCACGACATACCCATTAACATCAACAATGCTCTTATCAATTCTCTTTCTATACTTATCAACTACAAATATTGTTTCAGAATTATTTTGATCTAATATTTCACATAATCCATCGTCACTAGTTTTGCAATAATAAAGAAAACAGTCCCCAGCATTTTTATAGGATGATTTATTTGGGTCACATAATTTGGTTAGAATAGGAAATGTTCTCTGTACAATTTCTTCATCAGAATAAGTAACTAAATTCCCTTTATATAAAAATTCATAATTTATCTTAATTATTGCTTTTTCTTCTAATTTCTCACTATCTCTTTTTTTACTACCATCTTTCTTTTTAGGTTCATGAACATTAACCACATCAATATTCACTTGCCCATTGCTGTTAGAATTACTGCCATAATTCAACAATCCTATTCTTATATTTTTCCCAGTAACTGTCAAATAAGTTGTAAGACCTGCAATTCCAACAGCTAAGAGACCAGCTGCAATATACGGCCATATTCTTCTTTTCTTTTTCTTAAATTTTAGATTATTATAATCTACCTCAAACCCATAAACTAAACCTTCAAGAGAAACAAATGCTCCTGGCACTGAGTCATCTTTATTCTTTTCAAATGTTTCTGAGTATTGTTCACCCTTATATTTACTCTTTCCTTCTGTATCAATAGTTGATATCAAATCTATCTCTTCAATTGCTGATTGAACTTTGAGTTTATGGTTAAATCTAACTCCATCTTTTTCAGCAATTGGTTCAAGCTTACTCTCATTAATAGAATATTTATCCTTAATATAATCTGTAAATTGATTGTACGGTTTTTGCGGATTGTAAACATGCATGAAATTATAAAATAAAGCATCATTTTTCTTATAATTTTTCAAGAAATAATCAATGATTACTTTATCAATAAACTTTTTTATATCTGTTTTGTCTGTTTTAACATTATCAAAACTCTCTCCTAAAACACCGCCTAAAACAAGGTATTTCTTCCCATGTTCATCAACTGCATCCATTAATTTAACTCGAAACAATGGGTCAGCTATGCCTTTGCTTTTTGTTTTAAAATCAAGGTAATGGATTTTTGGATGATATCCATGAAGCAAAGAACCATACCAAAACTTTTCAAGAGTAAATTGTTTTACTTCAGTATCAGATTTAGCAGCATTAATAAAAATACAGTCATTGCTGCCTGCAAAAATATTGCCCCATAAATTATCACTAATCTCCGCAGTCAAAATAGCTTCAATTGTGTCTTTTAAACTATAAGAGATTCTTATACTATCACTAAATGTATTTTTATTTTTTTTCTCAAAATTCTGCAAAGACAAATATAGTAACCGAGGAAGATTGATATTTCTTGTGAATCTAATCAGTTTTATATTTTCTTTTAGCTCATTTATTTTCTTTTCTCTTTCTTTTGTTTTTTTTTCCTGATATAAATTTCTTTCATTAATCAGTTCCTGTTCTAAAGAAGACAATTTATCCTCAAATAGCCATTCCCCATATTCTGATTGTTCGTATTCAAATCCATAAGACTTTGCAAAAAGACAATTAAAAAGGTTATTATAAGAACCAAAAACTTCCTGAAGAAATTTCTCTTTGTTATACTCTTCATAGATCCTCTCAAATGTTTTTCTTTCATCTTTGCTTAGCTTATCTTTATTGCTTGTTGTTCTTCTAAATCCTACAGCATCTCCAACTTGAGAAATATAGTCAATATGAAACTGATCCCATTTTTTCTGAATAGTAGACTGTTTTCCTTTTAACAAACAATCATCAGTAATAGTTTCTAAATCAATTTTCTTGCCAAGATGGTCTGTTATCATAGGCATTAAGAAATCATAATAAGTTTATAAAATCTGTTGTTTATTACTATCTTCAGATAGTTCATTTAGTGATTTATTAACTCTTAGATCTTAAATACTGTTGTATTCAATTGCAAGTTTTTTTTTATTTCAATTTCGCGCAGAAACAGCACAGAGCCAATGTCTGTGTCTAAGATAATCTTTTCTTGTTTTTGTTTTCTAAAGAGAACTTTGCAAAATTCTTTACAAAGTTCTCTTTATTTATTAGAAGAGCTTCATAAAAGTGGATTGTTGCCCAAATTATTTTCTTTGAAGAATGCTAAAACAATTATTGTTTTTGGAAGTTCCATTAAAGGTGATTGGTATAAAGATTCAGATATTGATATATTTATTTATGCTAATGCTGACGAATTTGACAAAAGTGCTTATGAGCTTAAATTAAAGAAACATATTTAACTGCATCTTTTTCAAAATAAAGAAGAATTAGAAAAAGTTAAAATAGGATTAAAATGTTATTAATGGGTATGTTATAAAATGTCAAATTCAGAACATTGCTGAGGTGACATAGATGAAAATAATAATTGATGATCTCGAGAAAACGTACAAACTTTGCATTAGTAGATGCAATATCAATTATGTTCTTTGAAGAATCAAATTTTATTGAGTTTAGGATCTTCTGGTCTATCTTATTTATCTCTAAAAAAGAATTGCTTTTGTTCTTTTTAATAAAATCTTTAGAAAATGAACTTCCTTTTAACTCTATCAAAGCATCTAATTGCTTTCTTTCATCAATGCCATCTAATAATAACCCTCTTCCTAAATATGAACTGTCTAAATAAAAGAATCTGTCATGGTTTTCCACACAATCATTAAAATTGCGCAAGAAATCATTGAAAAACAGATCAAACTGATCTATCTCTTTGACTGATATTTCCATTGTCATATCATATCTTCCTGAACAGCTTTGAGCATGAGTTATATATTTACTTTCTATAAGATATTCAATCATCTTTTTTTCACTGCAGATATTCTTTAGTTTTAGATATACAGTAATAACTGTAAATCCAAGCCTTCTCTGGTTTATGTATGTGAAAAAGCCATTGATAATCTTTCTTTCAATCAACTTTTTTATTCTATAAGCAACAACTTCTCTTTTTATCTTCAGTTTATTTGCAATTGAAACATGCGCAAATCGAGCATTGTTGCTCAATATGTAAAGAATCTTTCTATCAAGCAGATCAACTTTCTCTTTCATAGTGTTTCCATATATCTGCCCTCTAAAAATAGTTTCTTCCATTTTATTCACAAAAATAGTAATATCTATATAAATATTATCACTTTCGTAGAATTTTCAATGAAAGATTTAATCTATTTCTATTTGTATATAGTTAGTTAATATGAACAAAAATAATTCAGACAAAAATGAGAGTTCAAAACAAAAATATGCTGGTAGAAGAGAAATATTGCAAGGAATAAGCGTTTCTGTATGTGGAGTATTATTAGCTGCTTGTGCAAAGCAAAAATATCCAACTAATAATGCGCAAACTGAAGCAACTGAAGTAGAGCAATATATGAAAACACATTTTATATCATTTGATAAAGAAATGTTAATTGAACCAAAAGGGTATATTGATTGGCTAAAAGAAAATGTCTTTAAGCATGGTGAATTAGATAATCTACCAAAGCATGCAGTTATTCTTCATGATGCAAAAGTTGAACAGCATTTACAAAGATTAGGATTTACGGATTCTCAATATAGGGAATTACAAACTGGTTCAACTGATCCTAATCTATTGTATGTTGTCAAAAGAAATAATGGCAGCGATTTTATTTTAAATAGGGGTTTGCCAGGATCTGGAGGAATTGCAACACAGGCAGCAGAACTTTATGCGCTTGGTGTTGAATCTATTATTCATATTGGTACATGCGGTCTTATTGGAGATGCAACTGAATATGGATTGCCAATAATCTCTAAATGTGCCTATAAAGATAGCGCTGCATTAATGCTTTCTGTGCTTGAAAGTAATGAGATTAACATACTAGCTTATCCCTCGAAAGAGCTTAACAAAAAGATACAGAAAGAGTTTGGAGATGGAAAATATACTGAAGCAATTGGTTATACAATACCTATTTATTATTTTCAGCCAAAAGATCTGCTTGAAGAATTAATTATTGGAGAGTTTTATTCTAATAAGCCAAGACCTAGCTACATTGAAATGGAAGCTGCATCTTTGTTTGAGACTGCAAAACTTATGAAAACACATGCAGCAAGTTTAGTAGTTGGAGCAGATAGATATACTTTCAAAGATGGAAACATCATGCATGAATTTTATGACGTGGATTCTGATGCAGTAAAAAGTTTGATGTTTGAGATATCTTTAAGAACTTTTGATACAACTTAAATTTATATCTGTTCAATATTGGATCTCAATCATTTATCATTGATGCAAATAAAACCAGTTTAAAATGAAAGAATTTTGCAAGGCAAAATTCTTTTAAAAGATAACTTTTTATATCAATTCTTATTATATCTTCTTCATGTACTTTTATAATCAAAAAATAGAGGATGTGTATAAAGAATTACAGGCAGATGATAAAGGATTATCTGCTATAGAAATTGAAGCACGATTAAAAAAGCATGGATATAATGAGCTGCAGGCAAAAAAAAAGATTAGTCCTTTCTTTTTGTTTTTGTCGCAGTTTAAAAACGTTGTGATATATATTCTATTAGGCGCAGCAATATTGTCTTTTTTTATGAATCACATAGTCGATGCTTTTGTGATTCTTGGAATTCTAGTAATTAATGCAATAGTTGGATTTCTTCAGGAATATAAAGCAGAGCAATCAATTGAAGCATTGAAGAAACTTGCAAGTTTGCAGGCAAAAGTTCTGCGCGATGAAAAAGTGCAGACAATTGCAGTTTCTCATGTTGTGCCTGGAGATATAATCCTGCTGGATACAGGAGATAAGGTTCCAGCGGATGCTCGTTTGATTGAGATAGTCAATCTTGAGACGCAAGAGGCTTCTTTAACAGGAGAATCTTTGCCAGTGCATAAGAGTCTTGCTCTATGTGATAATGATTCAGGATTAGGCGACCAGTATAATATGGTGTTTTCAGGCACAATTGTAACAAAAGGAAGAGGTAAAGCAATAGTTACAGCAACAGCAATGAATACACAAATAGGAAAAATTGCAGAACTAATCTCACAAGAAGAGGCGCCATTAACACCATTACAAGAAAATATCAATCGATTTGGAAAAATATTGGGAATTGCTACAATAATCATATGCATTTTAATATTTGCAATTGGATTCTATACTTCTGGCGAGTTTCTTAATATGTTAATGACAGCTATTGCATTAGGTGTAGCAGCTGTTCCAGAAGGTCTGCCTATTGTTGTTACAATATCATTAGCATTTGGCACGCAGAGATTATTAAAGAAAAATGCATTGATGCGAAAGCTTGCAAGTGTTGAAGCTTTAGGCAGTACAACAGTTATCTGCACAGATAAAACAGGAACATTAACTAAAAATGAAATGACTGTCAAAAAGTTATATTGCAATGGAAAGATTATTGAAGTAACTGGAAATGGTTATGATGCAGCTGGAGAATTTTTGTTTGAAAATCAAACTGTTTCATCAGAAGAAGTTAGATTTCTTTTGACAGCAGGCATATTAAACAATGATTCGCATCTTGAGATTAAAGAAGGAAATGTTACAGTCATAGGTGATCCTACTGAAGGCTGTCTGCTTGTTGCTGCAAAAAAATTAGGATTACAACAGCAGTATTTTGTTCATGAGTATAAGCGCATCAATGAGATAGGTTTTGACAGCATAAGAAAAAGAATGACAACAATACATCAGGTTGGTAAGAAAAAGATTGCATTTGTTAAAGGTGCACCTGATGTTCTTCTTGAATTATGCACTCATATAAAAAAAAAAGATTTGATAAAACCATTAAAAGCTTCAGAAAAACTGAAAATAATTGAAGCGAATGGGCAGTTTGCCAAAGATGCAATGCGTGTTCTTGCGTTTGCGTATAAAGAATTAGATCCAAGGCAATTAGATTCTAAGCAGGAAATAACCAAAGAAATTGAGGTTTCAGTAGAATCATCGCTTACTTTTATAGGATTGCAGGCAATGATTGATCCTCCTCGTGAAGAAGTAAAAGATGCAATTGCACGCTGTAACTCAGCTGGAATTAGAGTAATTATGATTACAGGAGATGATGAAATAACAGCAAAAGCTATTGCAAATCAGGTTGGAATTAATGGAGATTCAATCTCTGGAAAAAAATTATCTTCTCAAAATATCTCGGAATTGCTTGATAAAATCTCAATCTTTGCTCGTGTAAATCCTGAACATAAGCTTCAAATTGTAGAGGCATTGAAAAAAAGAGGGGAAGTAGTTGCAGTTACAGGTGATGGCGTGAATGATGCACCTGCTCTGAAAAAAGCAGATATAGGTGTTGCAATGGGAATTACTGGCACAGATGTCAGTAAAGAAGCATCAAGCATGGTATTAGTAGATGATAATTTTTCAACAATTGTCAATGCTGTTGAAGAAGGAAGAAATATCTACAATAATATAAAACGTTTTATCAGCTATCAATTATCAACAAATATTGGCGCTATGATATTAATTGTAATAAGCATATTATTCATTCTTCCATTGCCAATATTACCTTTGCAATTGTTGTGGGTCAATCTTAGTGTAGATGGACCGCCTGCGTTATCTCTTGGTATTGAGCCAGGAAATCCAGATATTATGCAGCAGAAACCACGTAAGAGAACTGATAATATAATCTCCTTGAATCGTGCTTCATATATGTTTTTTACAGGTATTATCATGGCTCTTGGGACGCTGGCTTTATTTTTATATACTCTTGTAAAAAATAACTGGTCGTTTTATGCTTCAGTAGAGAGAACTGATCCTGTGTATATGTATGCAGTAACTGTAGCTTTTACAACATTTGTTATGTTTCAGATGTTTAATGTGCTTAGAGAATAAATGGCTTTGGCTGGCGATTGCATTTTCAATAGGATTGCAATTGCTATTGTTATATACACCATTAAATAAAGCATTTGCCGTAGTACCTTTGTCATTAAAAGACTGGGCAATGATTATTGCAGTTTCATCTTCAGTGCTGTGGTTTGGAGAAATTGTGAAGATAATAAAAAAATATTTAAATAATAATAATAATAGCAATCAAATAGAAAATAAGATATAAATTTATTATAACTTTTGATTATAACCTGAAAAAGAGCGTGATTATTTTGGATGACATTAGTCGAGAAGAACAAATAATTCAAGAGCATTGTATAGATGAAGAGCATTGTGTAGATTGGCATAAGTCTAAATCTAATGAAGAAGTCTATGAGGACTGGAAAAGGTATATAGAGCTGCGAAAAAAAGCAAAGGAAGAAAATGATGAAGAATAATTGGTTATAACTTAGTACTTTTATCCAATCTCTTCTACTAATTTCTCAACTAATTCTTTTATCTCATCTCGTATCTTATAAGTTATAACCAGCTTCAGCCATACATTTTACAACAAATTCATGCAAAGGCTTTCCTGCGTTTTCTCCAACATTAGTTCCAGCGCCAATTGCTTTGTTTTTTTTTGAGAGTGCATCAAAAAAAGCAGCAGCTATCTGGCTTCTTCCAACATTTGCTTTACATATGAAAAGAATGTTTAATTTTAGGATAGTATCAATAATTTCTTGTCTCATAAATTAACCTCTAAAAAACCAAGCAATACAATTCCATTAGCAATATTATTAAACACGTTTTTATTAATATATACTTTGTTAAATAGATGAATCTGTATCTTTCTTTGCAGATATTTTTCTATCTCTGTTAATTCTTTTAATTCTGTTATTTTATATTCTTTAATTGAATCATCTTCAATTGCAATATCAATGTCTGATGTTGAAATGTCTTCGCCTTTTCTATAACTTCCAAAGAGTATAATTGTTTTTGGATTATTGTAATATTCATTAAGGAAGTCAACTAAACCTGAGTGGTATACATTTTGCAGATTATTTGTTATTTTCATTCGCACAAACAAGTTATTTTGCTGATTTGCATGTATCTGCCAAATCGTTTTCAGTCTTATTATTGTGATTATATTATTCTTTTCGAAATATCTTAAGATCTTTCCAATGTTTTCTTTTCTCACTGAGGATTGAGCTGCAAGTTCTGACAAGCTAAATTCTTTGTCTGGGTTAAGAAAAAGCTTCTTAAGTATTTTTTGTTGTGCGGTTTCATTAAATAACATCTGTTTAATATTGGAACTACTTAGTTTCTTCATATTACTATAGTAATAAACTGGAACTATATAAACATTTCTATTTTTGGTTATCAATATAAATCAATCTGTTTTTTAGCTATTTATGTTACGACAAATCAATATGGATAAGATAAATCCTGCAAAATCAACTGAAAATAAGCAAGCATTTTATAGAGAATTACTAACAATTCTCAAGCAGAAATCACTTGATCAGGATAAGATTAATTCTCTAAAAAATAAACTTTGCAAAAAATATGGTATTAAATCTCCTCCAACAAATATACAGCTCTTGCTTGAAGCTGATGAAAAGGATTTGTCTAAGCTTAAGCATTTGCAGACAAAACCAACAAGAAGCATTTCTGGTGTAAGTGTTGCTGCAATAATGTCAGCTCCTTATGCATGCCCTAAACAAGCGCAATGCATCTATTGTCCTGGGGGGCCAAAATCACAATTTGGGAATGTGCCAAAATCTTATACAGGACATGAGCCAAGCACAATGCGAGGAATAAGAAATAATTATGACAGTTATCTGCAAGTGTTCAATAGATTAGAGCAGTATGTTGTGCTAGGGCATAATTTTGATAAAGTTGAACTTATTGTGATGGGAGGCACATTTACAAGCTTTGCAAAAAAGTATCAAGAGCAATTTATAACTTATGCATTCAAAGCAATGAATGATTTTTCAAAATTATTTTTTGCGAAAAATAATTTTGACATTATTAAATTCAGAGAATTTTTTGAGTTACCAGGTAAGGTTGGGGATAAACAGAGGACAGAAAATATTCATGAAAAACTGCTTAGGTTTAAAGGAAAAACAACACTAGCAAAAGAGAAGGAGAGAAATCAGGCTTCTTTCATTAAATGCGTTGGAATAACATTAGAGACAAGAAGCGACTGCGCAAAACTTGATGAAGCTAATTTTATGCTTGAGTTAGGCTGTACGCGGGTTGAAATAGGTGTACAAAGTGTTTATGATGATGTTCTAAAATATGTCAGACGAGGAAATAGCACTGCTGATAATATAGAGGCTATTCGCATTTTAAAAGATATTGGATTTAAATTAAACTATCATTATATGCCAGGGCTGCCTAAAACAACAAAAGAAATGGATCTTGCTGGAATGAAACAATTGTTTACAAATTCTGATTATAAGCCAGATATGCTGAAGATTTATCCATGTATGGTGTTTAAAGGTACTGAGTTGTATCAATTATGGCAGAGAGGAAAATTTATTCCTTTGACTACAAAAGAAGCTGCGCAACTGATTGCTAATTTTAAGCCATTTGTTGCAAGATATTGCAGGATTATGCGAGTGCAAAGAGATATTCCAACAAAAATGAGAGATGGAGGTGTTGATAGGACAAATCTGCGCCAGTATGTTGATGAATTTAATCCTGTCTGCCATTGCATTCGCTGCAGAGAAGTTGGGCATGTATATAATA
>JAGVYW010000039.1 GCA_018303075.1 Candidatus Woesearchaeota archaeon
CTTTTGTTATCTTATTTATAACATTGTTTATATCATCACTTTTATTAAAGATAAAACTTGCTGAGCATGACGGATCTTTTATGAAAATGTTTTTTAATGTATTGATTACTGTATTTACTATAAACAGTATTGTTGCAATTATTCTTACAATCATTTATGGTTTAACAGTTAACTGGAATTTTATCTTTGTATTTCATATATATCTTGCATTGATTCTTATATTTACAGTGCTATTCACATTAATCGGCTGTCTTGTAGCAGTTCTAACACATACAGAAGAGACAAATGCAATGGCTATCTTTTCATTGCTTTCATTATTTGTTTTATTCTCTAATCTATTATTTGAAAGGTACTTTTTATTTACCAAATACAATCCATTGCAGCTTTTCACAGATATTACTGCAAATACATTGTTATTACTTCAGCCTTTCTTATCATTTGAGTTAGTTATTGCTATGATTTACATTATTTTTTTCTTGTTGATAGTTATTTTATTATCAGGAACTAATTATATCTTAAAGCATCCTCAAATATCGTTCTCATATGAAGCTGAACATCATCATTTTTCACATAAGGAAGAAGATAAAATAGTTAAACATTCAAGGGAAGATGATGATGTGTTAAATGAACTTGAGAGCATTGGTCAAGAACAGGAAAAAGAGCATCATTATGCTAAAACTGAAGAACTGTCAGTTGATGATTATTCAAAAATAAAATCAATTTCTAAAAAATCAACTGAAAATGTAAAAGATTCTGCTAAAGAAGAGGAAAAGAAAGTTGTTCGTATTCCTGCTCAAGAAGAAAAGAAACAAAAAAAGGCTAAAGGAGCTGGTGATGACATAGTTGAAAAACTCACAATTGAAGGAGAAGTTCATGAGTTATTGAGAAAGAACAAGAAATTGACAAAAAAAGAAATAAGAAAAGTTCTTATAGAAGATCATGATGAAGAAGCAGTTGATGACGTTCTGAAAGAATTGTTCAAATAAACTAATTCTTCTTCTTTTGTATTTTTCAGGCACATTTTTAAGCGGATAGTGCCTAATCTAAACAATGTTTATTCGAACAAAGATAATTAAGGGAAAGAAATATGCATATCTTGTTGAAAATACTTGGACGCAAAAGGGTTCAAGGCAGAAGACAGTTGAATATCTTGGAAAGATATGTGAATTAGGAAAGACTAAAACTATCTTGTTTGAAGAATTTATCAAAAAAAGAGATAGTCAATCTAGCTCTAATTTATCAGTTGAAGATTATTTTAAGAATACAGATACAAAGACTGTAATTCTTGATTTTCTTTGTTGTGAATTAGAGAAGCATGGTTTTAATACATTATCAAGATATGTGCTTGTAAAGAATAATATAGTTGCTGATATGACAAAACTTAAGTTTTTTAAGAATAATACTAGTGAAGCAGGCATGGATGTTGTATTGAAGGTTAACAATGAATATATGTGCCAATATTCAATAAAAAGATTATTTGGGTTAAAAGTAGAGGGTGATGATCATTATTGTGGCCAGCAATTGGCAGAAACAATCGTAGCTGCAGGAATAGTTACTGAGCCTGATACATTCATTTTGTTGTTTGAAAAACTATATAAAGATGAAAAATTGGTGGTATCTGGATGAAGACAATTATTGTAACAGGAACACCATGTACAGGAAAATCAACATTATCTAAAAAACTAGTAAAATACTTACAGCGCTTACAGGTAAAACTTTTAGATGTCAATCTTATCATCAACAAGCATGGATTAAAATGGTCATATGAAAAATCAAGAGATACATATATTATTGATACAAAGAAACTAAATAAAATCTTAATTGATTATATTACTAAAGAGAAAAAAGCAAAAACAGCTTATCTTATTATAGATTCGCATTTATCTCATTATCTTCCAAGCAAATATGTTAATCTTTGCATCATAACAACCTGCAATCTAAAGAAATTACAAAGTAGATTAAGGAAAAGAAACTATGGTCTGGCAAAAGTGAGAGAAAACCTTGATGCAGAGATATTTGAGATAATCTATCATGAAGCAAAACAATTGCATAGTAAACTGGTCAAGATAGATACAACAAAAGGAATAAATTTAAATACTTTAAAAAAAATAAAAAAACACATCACGGGGTGAGTGTTTTTTTATGGGCATATTAAATTTATTTTCAGATGATGAAAAACATCTCAAGAAAATAGAAACATTGAAAGTACAATTAACAAATTCTTTTACAAACATTCGTAAGGATATTGAATTACAAAACAAATGGATCAACTATCTTCATCAAAGTCACTCGCATTTAAAAGGGCATCATGATTCTCACAAAGAGGTTACAGCAAAGCAATTAGAGAACATTGCAGCTTGGATCAAGCATTTGAATGATAATACTAAACAGCATCAAGAAAGAGTTGAAACAGTAGAAAAACACATTCAAAAAGCATTCAAATTATACAATGATCACATCCGTGAGATACACAAAAGACTTAATCAATTAGTATATCATCAATCACGTCAAGAATCAGTTAATGTTGAAAAACTAAAACGTGAGGCTGTTAATGAATCATTATTGAATGTAGAGAATTCATTATCAACAATCAAACGCCAGTTCACGCAAGAACTGCAGCAGCTGGATGATTTAGTAAAAAAACAGCAACAGCAAGTTCATGAAATCATCAAAAAAGAATTGACAGACATGGTTGCATTAGCTGACAAGCAAAAGACATTCATCAAAGAAGAACAAAAACATCTGCAGCCATTGCCTCAGCAGATAACACAGCAATATATTCCAAGTTATTCGTATAACTTATTAACTAATCCTGAAAAGAAATTACTTTCTATCTTATTTAATGAGCAAGAACCATTAAGCTATGAAAGCATCTCTAATAAGACAGGTCATAGCATTAATACAGTGCGAGTTAATATGAATATTCTAAAAAAGAAAGGTTTTATTGAAGAACACATGCTTCCATCAGGTGTTAAACTATTTGTTCTCAATAACAAAGAAAAGATTAAGAAGATGTATAATTTGGAAGTTATCTAGTTTATTCGCATATTGTTTCTGTTTTTTTCACATATCCATTATAATGCCTCTTTAAGCGTTAATGCTTATTTTGTTCTCTATTCACATTGCAACATTCCCAACATTTGCAACATTATAATGCCAATGTTTCCAATGCATTGCAATGCATTATAATGCCCTTTTCTACTTATTATCTCTCACTTTAATCATCTTCTCAGCATTAAATCCTTTTATTCCATAAGAAAACTCGTTGGCGGGGTGGTTACTTCACCACTATTTTCCGCAAAATTCTCAATTTATTTGAATCTTTTGCATTGCAATGCATTATAATGCATTGCAATGCCTAATCTTCAGTAATTCTTTAAGAAAAATTGTTATTCTATAAAGAATTCTTTTTCTCTCTCTTTCTTTTAGTTATGCACTAGTGTGTATGTGCTATTTTAACACAAAAGTGAGATCTCAACTCCAATCCAATAATTTTGCTGAACTTTAGTTCGCAAAATTATTCAATCACTTCGCTAGATTTGAAACCAATTGAGAAAGATCTTGCCATTTTTGTGAAAGAAGCAGAGAGAAGTTCAAAGCTTTAGTTTTATACTTCTTTGCTATTGTTCATCGTATTTCTTTTTTTTCAGCAACCTCTATCAAACTTTCTTTTAATTAACTTTATTAATAAGTTATCCAGTTCAATTCATTATGGAAAGAAAGTTATTTGGTACAGATGGTATACGCGGAATTGCAAACATATATCCTATGACAGCAGAGATAGCATTAAAGCTTGGCCAAGCAGTTGCAAAAGTATTGATTAATGAAAAAAAAAGCTCTCCTAAAGTAATAATTGGTAAAGACACACGGGTTTCTGGTTATATTTTTGAGAATGCATTAACTGCGGGTTTATGTTCAATGGGTGTTTTAGTTTATCTTGTTGGTCCTATGCCAACTCCAGCGATTGCGCACTTAACTAAAAGTTTTGCTGCAGATGCAGGTATTGTCATCTCAGCTTCTCATAATCCAGCAGCTGATAATGGAATAAAAGTATTCTCGGCAGATGGCTTTAAATTACCTGATAATGTAGAACAAAAAATTGAACAGATAATATTATCAAATAATATCTCTACAGAACATATAATTGGTGATAAAGTTGGAAAAGCATACCGAATTGAAGATGCTCGTGGCAGATATATTGAATTTGCAAAAGGAACAATTAATAATTTATCACTAAAAGGATTAAAGATAGTATTAGATTGCGCTCATGGTGCTGCATACAAAGTAGCGCCATTAATATTTAAGGAGTTAGGCGCAGAAGTAATTATAATAAACAACACACCTAATGGTTTAAACATTAATGATAATGCAGGAGCAATGCATCCAGAACTATTAAAAAAATATGTGCTTGAAAACAAAGCAGCTTTAGGTATAGCATTAGATGGAGATGCTGATAGAGTTATTCTCATGGATGAAGCAGGAAATATTATCAATGGAGATTATATTCTTGCAATTATTGCATTATTTCTCAAAGAAAAGAAACAATTGAGTAAAAATACAGTTGTAGCAACAGTAATGTCTAATTTAGGTTTAATACAACTCTGTAAAGAGAATAAAATACAGTTTGTACAAGTGAAAGTAGGAGACAGATATGTCATTGAAGAGATGCAGAATAGTGGTGCAATTATTGGTGGCGAGCAATCGGGTCATATTATTCTTTCAGAGTACACTACAACAGGAGATGGAACAATTGCAGCATTGCAGGTATTGCGAATTATGAAGGAAAAGAAAAAAAAGTTGTCTGAATTAGCATCAGTACTCAAAGAATACCCGCAGGTTATCATTAATGTTGAAGTTAAGCAGAAGACTCCATTGGAAAAACTTCCAGCAGTCTCAAAAAAAATAAAAGAAGTAGAGAATAAGTTAGCAGATAATGGCAGGGTATTAGTACGTTATTCAGGCACACAAAACTGCTGCAGAATAATGGTTGAAGGTCAAGATAAAAAAGAAATCACTAATTATGCAGATCAAATTGCTGCAGAACTAAAGAAAGCATCAAATTAAGAGGTATGCACTATGCAAAAACAAAACAAAACGCTTCAAGCAGTCATTTTATGCGCAGGCAAAAGCACACGAACCTATCCATTGACTCTAACACGTCCAAAAACATTATTATCTATAGCAAACTCTCCGATAATCAGGTATTTCTTAGATAATTTATCTGGATTAGTTGATGAAGTGATTATTGTTGTAAATTACATGAAAGAGATGATTATCAAAGAAGTTGGAGATTCTTACAAAGGTATGAAGATAGTATTTGTAGAGCAAAAGCAGATGTTAGGCACAGCAGATGCAGTTATTGCAGCAGAATCATATATAAAAGATAAGTTCCTATTGATGTATGGCGACGATTTATATTCGCAGGAAGATTTCAAGCAGATTCTCAAGCATGAATATGCTTTATTAGCAAAAAAAGTTGAAGATCCTAGATTATTTGGGATAATCCAGACAAAAAACAACAAAGCATTAGGGATCATAGAAAAGCCTGCTGCAAATATAGATATTGGTAATTTAGCAAATGTTGGCGTATTTATGTTAGACAAATCAATCTTTGCTTATAAAAATAAAATAAAAAAGTCTTCAAGAGATGAATTTGAGTTGACAGATATGCTTTCTCTGATGATGAAAGACAAAAGCTTTGCAATTGTCGAAGCTCAACAATGGATTCCTATTACATATGCATGGTCTTTATTAGAAGCAAATGAAATATTATTAAACAAGCTCACAAAAAGCGAGATAAAAGGCAATGTAGAAAAAAACGCAGCAATCAAAGGCATAGTAATTCTCGGTAAAAATTCAATTATTAAAAATGGAGCTTATTTAGAAGGAACAATTATAATTGGAGAAAATTGTACAATTGGTCCAAACTGCTACATTCGTGGTCCAACAGCAATAGGCAATAATTGTAAAGTTGGCAATGCAGTTGAGATAAAAGCAAGTATTTTGTTTGACAATGTTCATGTTGGTCATTTATCTTATGTTGGCGATTCAGTTATTGGGGAAAAAGTTAATTTTGGAGCAGGTTCAATCATAGCAAACTTACGCCATGATAATAAAACAGTACAGAGTTTTATTAATGGGAAAAAGATTGATTCAGGTAGAAGAAAACTAGGAGCAATTATTGGAGATAATGTTCATCTTAGCATAAAGACAGCAATCTATCCGGGAAGAAAGATCTGGCCAGATATTGACACAGCTCCTTGTGAGATTATCAAGATAGATAAGATGAAACAGTGGAAAGGAGAGGATTAATAGATATGATTAAAGCGATTATCTTCGATATGGATGGTGTTATCATCAATTCAGAGCCATTGCATGATGAATCTACAGATATAATACTAAAAAACAGTGGAATAATTGTTTCTGAAAAAGACAGGAGAGAATTTCTTGGTCTAAATGATAAAGAAATATTCAAAAGAGTGATCAAGGAATATAAGCTGAAGAAAACAACAAAAGAATTAACAAAAGAGCGTGAGCAGATATATTTTGATTTAGTTGACAAAAAAGGTTTGCAGTTATTTCCAGGAGTTTTGGAAACAATCCAGAGGTTTTCAAAACGTTATCAATTGGCAATCACAACTTCAGCAGAAAAAACAAAACTGGAATTTACATTAAAAAAGTTTAATCTCAAGCAATATTTTTCAGTGCTTATCACAGCTGAAGATATTACCAAGGGCAAACCAGATCCAGAACCATATTGTAAGACAATAAAGAAGCTTAATATAAAAGCAAGAGAAGCAATTGCCATAGAAGATTCAGTCAACGGTATGAGATCTGCATTAGATGCAGGCTGTTATTGTATTGCTATTACAAATACTTTTTCAGCAAAAGAATTGAAAGGAGCAGATTTGATTGTAAATAATATTTCAGAGATCAATGAAAGTGTTTTAGCATTGATTGGGATGTAATCAAAAAACATAATTAATTAAGATCAATCAAAATATAATCAACTAAGGTGAAATTAACATGTGTGGAATTGTTGGCATTATCTCAAAAAGAAATTTTTTAGTAAAGACAGTTCTCTTAAAATCATTGAAGAAATTGGAATATCGCGGATACGATTCAGTTGGGTTTGCAACAAAAGAGGGTATTATCAAGAAAGATATTGGTTTTATTGATCCATTTATAGAAAAAACAAAAGATTCAGAAACAAACTTAGCAATAAGTCATACTCGTTGGTCAACTCATGGGGGAATATCAGAGACAAACGCACACCCTCATACAAATAAGGAAAAAACAATCATTGCATTGCACAATGGGATTATAGAAAATTATTTGGAGATTAAACAGGATTTAGAATCAGCTGGCTATTTTTTCACAACTCAGACAGATACTGAAATCATCCCGCATTTTTTCGATTATCAACTAAATAAGAAAAAGCAGACAATGCAGCAAGCAATCAAGGAGTTTTTTAAACAAGTGCATGGAACATTTGCAATCTTGCTAATTTTAAAGGATCAGGATGCATTATACGCATTAAAGCGTGATTCTCCTTTGGTATTAGGCATAGCACAAGATAAATTTATTTTTGCATCAGACATTTACGCATTCTCAGACATGACAAACAAAGCAATATTTTTTGAGGATAACGAATACGCAATAGCATCTCCAGACAAATTCACATTCTACGATAAGCATGGAAATGAAATCAAAAAAAAAATCCAAGAATTTTCATGGACAAAAGAAGAAGAATCAAAACAGCACTATCCTCATTATATGATTAAGGAGATCAAAGAACAGCCTGAGACAAGCAATAGATTAGTTCAGTCTTTTACAACTACACAAAAAGATAAAATCGATAAATTTGTTAATTTAATCAGAAGAAGCAGATCAATTGTCTTTTTGGGTTGCGGTACAAGTTATCATGCATCATTGATTGGTGCAATCTTGTTAAGTCATCAAGGTATAAACTGCAGGAGCAATATTGCAAGCGAAGCAGAGAGTTTTGTAAGCTATGATAAAGAGACTCTATGCATTGCCATTTCGCAGTCAGGGGAGACAATGGATGTAATCACAGAATTAAAACGTGCAAAAGCAGCAGGTGCATCAATCCTATCAGTTGTCAATGTTCCATATTCAACAATCCAACGCTTCAGTGAAGCTTCAATTGAGATTCTCGCTGGCCAAGAGGTTTGTGTTGCAGCAACAAAGACATTTACCAACCAAGTGATTGTGATGTTAGAGCTGGCAAAAAGATTTGGATATAAAATAGACTTGCAAGCAATCTCTGAAAAGATAAAGCAGACAATAGCAGGCAGCGAGGAAAAGATAAAACAATTAGCAGAAGAACTTTGCAAAAAGAAAGACATTT
>JAGVYW010000033.1 GCA_018303075.1 Candidatus Woesearchaeota archaeon
ATAATAAAAAAGGATTATTGCCTAAGAACCCAGAGATTATTGTTGAGGAGTATGAGGCAAGCAAAGGCAAAGAATTTTTTATTTCTTATGAAGATAAAAAGCAGGATATTCTGCTTGGTTTTGTCAGGTTGAGGTTTCCTTCTCAGTTTTTGCGGCCAGAAATCACACAAAAGTCTGCTTTGATCAGGGAATTGCATGTTTATGGAGAAGCAGAAGCAATAGGCGATACTGCAGTTGAGGAATCTATTGTACAGCATAAAGGCATTGGGAAAAAATTAATGCAAAAAGCTGAAGATATTGCACGAGAAAATGGAAAAGATAAGATTGTGGTGATCTCTGCAGTTGGCACACAAGGATATTATAAAAAATTAGGCTATCATTTGGAAGGTGTTTATATGGTGAAAGGGATATAATATGTTAAAAAATTATTTTAAGTTACATTTAAATACAATCAATCTCTTATCCATCTATGCTTAAACAAAATTTGCTTAAAATAAAATCAAATAAAAAAGCAGCTTTCTGGCTGAGATTTTTTATTATGTTTACAGTTTTGATAATTCTTTCATATGGTATCATTACTTTTTTTGATATAATTACTGAGCAAGATTCAACTGCTGATTTAATAACAGAAAGTTATATCAAAGAAACACAGAAACAAATAACTCCTGTTTTTGATAATGGTTCAATTGATGTTTATTTCTGCCAGACACAAAACTGTGCTGAAAAAGCAGTTGAACTTATCAATGCAGCAAAACAAACAATAAGCTGTGCATTATATGATCTTGATAATCAAGAGATTCTTCTGGCTTTGCAGAAAAAGGCACAGCAGAATGTTTTTGTGAGAGTTGTTGTTGATAATGACAATAAAGGAGAGCTGCAAGGCAATGTTTTTAGATTTGATAATAACAATCAGCTGATGCATAATAAGTTTTGTGTGTTTGATAATTCATCGTTGTTTACAGGAAGTATGAACCCAACAGATAATGATATCTATAAAAATGACAATAATTTTGTTGTTATAAATTCGTCAAAAATTGCAGAGAATTACAATGATGAATTTAAAGAACTCTGGAATGAAGAGTTTGGAAATGGGAAGGAAGTAAGATATCCAAAGATTGTTCTGAATATAAATGTTTCAGATGATTCTATAAATATCTTAAGTAATCAGCAGAATCATAGCCTGCAAAATCAGCAGATAGAAATAGAAAATTATTTCTGTCCAGAGGATAAATGCGAACAGCAAGTTATTGAGATTCTTAAAACAGCAAAGAAAAGCATTTATTTTATGGTGTTTTCGTTTACTTCAGATAATATTGGCAATATTTTAATGGAAAAAGCAAAGCAAGGTATTGTTATAGATGGTGTTTTTGATACTTCACAAAATAATCAATTTACAGAATATTTGAGATTAAAGGATGCAAATATTTCCGTTATTTTTGACAACAATAAATATAAACTGCATCATAAAGTCTTCATAGTAGATGAAACTGTTGTAATTACAGGCAGTTATAATCCAACTAAGAATGGCAATGAGAACAATGATGAAAATGTAATCATTATTCATGATGCTGAGATTGCAGCCAAATATCTGCAGGAGTTTGAGCGAATTAAGGTAGTCACAAAATAGCAATAATTATATACTCTTTTAATTTCCTTTATATTGGGGATACTATTGGAAGATGTTGTTGGTAGTTTTCAAGGTAGTTGTTGTATTGATGATCAAATAAATACTGTCCAAGAAACTCCTTATAACACAGCTTATATTGATTCTTTTATTACTTATCTGAATGGTATAGGTGAAGTTCAATTATTAACAAAAGAACTTGAAATTTCTTTAACTAGAGAACTTCGTGAAGCACGATATTCTTTTATTGGAAAAATTTACGATGTGAATCCAATTTATGTTCTTAAACCACTGGTTAAAATATTTCATCTGGATACTGTTAACCCTATTGGTGTTGCAGAAAGCCAAGATGTTAATTATAAAGGTTATGGTGAAAGTAATCAAGAAAACATTAAGTATACAGAAGGTAAAGTTAAAGCGTATGATAGTATGCGTAAAACTGTTAAACGTTTTTATTCTGATATTATGCAGATGATTAATAATGAATTACCTAAATCAGGCAGAGTAATACCTTCTGCAGCTGAAAAATCATTATATGGTAAATGTGTTCTGAGAGAAATTATTGATTTTGGTGTAAATTCATCGTTTTATCATGAATCATATTCTTTGTTTAAGGCAGCTACTCTTTATTATATTAAATTTTATGAACATAAATTTGATGATACTTTAACAAAAAATGCACGAATATTAAAGATATACGATGCTTACAAAAATGATTTTATCTCAATTGGAAGAGATTATAGAACATATAAATCAATTTGTGATAAATTAGTATCTGCAAATCTCAGGCTTGTTGTATCAATTGCAAAAAGATATACACATTTATTAGATGGAATGACGTTTGCAGATATTATTCAAGAGGGAAATAATGGATTAATAAAAGCAATAGAAAAATTTGATGAACGTCGAGGAAATAGATTTTCAACTTATGCAACATGGTGGATTAAGCAGACGATAACTCGTGCAATTGCTGATCAAAATAAGACAATCCGTATCCCTGTTTATATACAGGAAAAATTTACACTAACATATAATGCAATAGAAAAGGGTGGCAAAACTTTCGAGGAGCTAATGCGTGAAAATAAAGAAATTGGTAGAAGTAAATATCTTGATGAAAAAACCTATCATAATCATAGACAGCGATTAATAACTGCTTCACTTGATGATAGAATTGGAGCAGAAACTGATATGACTTATTATGATATGCTTGCAGATACAAAGTCAGTTTTACCTGAAGATTATCTTATTTCTGGTGATGATAAACGTGAAGTGCATGAATTATTGTTTGGATTAACTGAAAAAGAAAGAAAAATTATCGAACAGAGATTTGGTATTGGCAGTTGTATTCCAATGACACTTGAAGAAGTAGGAAAACTGCATGGTGTAACGCGTGAACGTATTAGGCAGATTGAAGTTATAGCATTGAGAAAAATGAGAAATCATTCAAATGGAAACGATGGTAAAAAAAAGTAATGTGAATCACAATCAATTTAAATCATTCTTAGTTCTCTTCTTTCTATGGGGAAGATAAAAGAGCTTGATAAAGATTTAGTCAATAAAATAGCTGCAGGAGAAGTTATTGAGCGTCCAGCTTCTGTTGTAAAAGAATTGGTTGAAAATGCAATTGATGCAGGAGCAGCACATATTTCTATTGAAGTAATTGAAGGAGGCAAATCTTTTATTAAAGTGAGTGATGACGGCTGTGGAATTGAAAAAGAGGATGTTGTAATAAGTATACAAAGGCATACAACTTCAAAGATTGACAATCTACAGGATTTATTCCAGATAACAACGCTTGGATTTCGAGGAGAGGCATTAGCCAGCATTGCTTCAATTGCAAAACTTGAGATGATAACAAAAACAAAAGAAAGCGATGTTGGTGTTTCAATAACTGTTGAAAACGGCAATGTTCTCAAACAAGAGTATGTGAGTGCAAAGCAAGGTACGACAATAACTATCTCAGATATTTTTTATAATATACCCGCAAGAAAAAAACATCTGAAAGGAATTGCTGTTGAATTCAGTCATATACTTGATATTATTACGCGCTATGCATTAATCCATTCAGAGATACATTTTCTTTTGACACATAATGGAAAAATAATAATAAATTCACCCTCAACAGCAGATATGCTCGGCAATATAGTTACTATTTACGGCAGAGATTTAACAAAAGAGCTTTTGCCGCTTAGTTTTGCGAATGGTGATGTTGAGATCACAGGCTATATTGGAAGGCCAAATGCAGCAAGAACTGATAAAGAATACCAAAGCTTGTATATTAATAAAAGATACATCAAGAATTATATTCTAAACAAAGCAGTGTATGATGGATATGGTACTTTTTTATTTCATGGAAGACATCCAATCTTCATTCTTAATATCAATATATTGCCGCAAAAAGTTGATGTCAATGTACATCCTTCAAAATCAGTTGTGAGAATTGATAAAGAATATCTAATTTACGAAGCTATAAAAAAAGCGGTCATTGATACATTGGTTGAGGAAAATCTAATTCCAGAGATAATTGAATCAAAGCCAAAGGAGATTGATGCTAAACTAATGATGTCTTCATCTGGACAATTTATTGAGTATCAGACTGCATTTACACAATCATCTCTTCAGAAGCAAAAGCAGATATTGAATATACGATTAATCGGAAAAATACATAATACTTTTATCATTGCAGAAGATGAGAAAGGAATGATTCTTGTAGATCAGCATGCTGCACATGAAAGAGTTATGTATGAAAAATTTCTGAAAGAATATAAGGATAAACAGATACAGGTACAGCAACTATTGACGCCGATTGTGCTGCACATAACACCAAATGAGTGTGTAATCATTGAACAGAATATTGAACTGCTTCAGAATGCAGGATTTCATCTTGAGCAATTTGGCCATGATTGTTATCTGCTTCGTTCATTGCCTTCTGTGTTTGGAAGAACTCAGCATAAGCAATTGATTTATGATATTCTTGATGAGCTGAATCTTGGCGAGACTGTTAAAATTGAGGATATAAAAGAGGAGAGAATAGCAAGAGCTGCATGCAGAAGCGCTGTAAAAGCTCATGATGTGCTGGAATTTCCTGAGATTTATAAAATTCTTGAAGCGTTGTTTCAATGTGAAAATAAATTCACCTGTCCTCATGGAAGGCCAGCAATTATCCATTATTCACTCTATGAGCTTGAGAAAAAGTTTAAGAGAAAGGAATAGACAATTAGATTTAAAAAAATTAATTCAAAATCTTTATAATCTCAATAAATATCCTTACTTTATGGACGATCAAAGCAATCCATAATTCATATCATAACAAAAAAAGCAGATATTTAATAAAATATATGCAGCTCTTAAAGATGATGGGATTTTCATCAATGGTGACTTTGTCGAAGCAGAAGATCAAGAGATGAATGAACAATACAAAAAAGTGTATTTAAATTATCTTGAAGATAATCTCTTAGGGAATGAGTTGCAGGTTTGGTTAAACCATGTAATTATTGATGACAAGCCAATGAAACTTAGTGAACAAATCAGATTACTCAAAGAAGCAGGCTTTAAAGAGATCCAAGTTGTATGGCGATTTAATAATGAAGCAGTTTATGTTGCGAAGAAATAACTCTCAAATATATTCAGATTTAATTTTACCTTCTAATTCATTTATATTATGCGGCACTGCCATCCAAAATTCCACATTCAAAGAATTGCGTTTGTTTTAAACTAATCTCAATCAATTTTCCATCATTATCTTTAAAACTGACTGTTTGCTCTTTTTTCTTTTTAGCTTCGTTTATTCTATCAAGTATTTCATCATCTGTATAATCGCTGTTCTCTAATCCTAATAATTGTTTAAATGACATAATAGGTTCTTTAAGATAAACACTTATATATAAACCTTTCGTTATTTTAACTACTTTAAAGTAATGCTCTCAAAACATTTTCATAAATTCCTCTTTACTCTTGCATTTTAGAAATGGATTGCTTTTCTTTTGATTTTTTAGAGTATCACTTGGCATTGATCCATAATCATGTCCTGGAAGAATGATTGTATTTTCATCTAATTGGAGAATCTTGTTGTATAAAGAATCGTACATTGCAAGCTTGTTTCCTTCTTCGAGATCAATTCTTCCAATTGTGTTGATAAATAATGTATCGCCTGTAATTAAGTATTTATGCTGCTTGTTTTCAAAAAATAGGCAGATACTTCCTTTGGTATGTCCTGGTGTGTTGAGAATTCTTATATGAAAGTTGCCAAGAGTAATAATCTCGTTGTGTTTCAGTTTCTTGTCTATTTTTTCTTCAGAGTATTTTTCATTTTCATGCATTAATATTTTACAGTTGTAGCTAGTTTTAATCTCTTTGTTTTTCTCGATATGATCAAAATGTGAATGTGTGTTGATGATGTAATTTAACTGCAGATTCTTTTTTTCTATCTCTTTTTCAATCAGTTGTATGTTTCCACACGGATCAACAATTATTGCTTCTTTTGATTGTTCATCATAAATAAGATAAGAAAAATTGTTATCATATCCTTTTGTTGCGAATTGAATTACTTGGAGCATAAGTATGTTTGTGAGTCTTTTAATAAAAATCTTCTCAAATTTAATAACAAACCTTTTTATATCACCTCTTATTCTTGTACTACTATTATTCAGGAGGTTATGAGTATGATATTAGCAAGAGAACCAAATAGTAAATTTGTTAAAATAAGGTGTCCTAAATGTAAAAATGAACAGATTACATTTGGGAAAAGTGCAACGATAGTGAAATGTTTAGTCTGCGAAAAAGTTTTGGTTGAGCCAACAGGCGGTAAATCAAAGATAAAAGCAAGAGTATTAGAAGTACTTGAATAAAGGAGCAAAAATCATGTTATATCGAAAGAAAGATTTGCCACAGGAATATGAAATAGTAATGTGCACTATTACAAAGATTCAGTATCATTCTGTATTTGCAACAATAGATGAATATGATCTTAAAGGTATGATTCATATCAGTGAAGTGGCTGCAGGAAGAATAAGAAACATCAACGAATATGTTAAGGAAGGAAAGGTTGTTGTTTGCATGGTTCTTAGGATTGACAAAGAACGAGGGCATATTGATCTGTCATTGAGACGAGTAACTGATATGCAGCGGAAAACTAAAATAAATGAGATGAAATTAGAGCAGATAGCTGAAAAGATAATTGAAGTTGTTGCTCATTCAACTAAACGTGATGTACGGCAAGTATATGAACATATTACAACTCCTGTTTTCAAGAGATATAATTATTTACATAGATTTTTTGAAGATATTGTGGCTGGTTCTGTTGATGTAAAAGAGTTAAATGTCCCAAAGGAATATGAAAAAATTCTTGTTGAAACAGTAAAACAAAGGATAAAGCAGCCTGAAGTTGCAATAAAAGGAGATCTTCATATCAAAACATATGAAAGCAATGGATTAGAATTAATAAAAAATCTATTTAAAAATGTAACAGAATTTGGGAAAAAGGCATTAGATATCAAATACGCTGGCGCGGGTATTTATAAGATAACAATTAAACAAGATGATTATAAAAAAGCAGAAGCAATTGTCAAAGAAATGCTTGAAATTGTTAAAAAGTCCTGCAAAAGTACAAATACTCAGTTTGAATTTATTCGAGCAGAAACTAAATAAAAATTTAATAAGAAGATGCACTATGAAACATATATTACGATGTCCTGTCTGTAAGACTTATACAATGAAACAACATTGCAATTGCGGCGAAAAGGCAATTGATATGAAACCTGCAAAGTATTCTCCTGAAGATAAATATGCAAGATATAGACGAGAAATAAAAAAACAACAATTAGTTGATAATAATATCATCTGAGATGATTATGCATAATGACATGGAAATTTAATCAAATTGGAAAGATTCCAGAACTAAAGAATCCAATTCTTATAGAAGGTATGCCTGGAATAGGCAATGTTGGAAAGGTTGTGGCTGATTTTTTGATTGAACAATTAAAAGCTGTAAAAATATATGATGTATTTTCAAATAAATTTCCTCATTCTGTGTTTGTCAACGAAGACAATATTATAGAACTGCCGACAATTGAGATATATTATAAACGTTTTACAAAAAAAGGCAGGACAAATGACCTTATTATCTTAACAGGTGATATTCAACCTATTGATGAGGAAAGCTGTTATGAGTTTTGTGATGCAATTGTAGATCTTTTTTTGAAGCTTAAAGGAACAGAAATAATCACATTAGGTGGAGTTGGTCTTATGGAGATAGGAAATCCACCAAAAGTATACTGTACTGGCAATAAAAAAGAAATAATCAAGAGATATACAACAGAAACTGCAGCAAAAGATAAATTGTATGGTGTAATTGGTCCAATTATTGGTGTATCTGGAGTTCTTTTAGGTATGGCAGCAAAAAAGAAAGTGCCGGCTGTGACTCTTCTTGCAGAAACACTTGCGCATCCAATGTCATTGGGAGTAGCTGGAGCTAAAGAAATACTTACAATTCTCAATAAGAAATTATTGCTGGAAGTTGATATCACAAAGCTTGACAAAGAAATCAAAGAATTGGAAGAAGAGATGCTAAAAACAACAAAAGAATTAGAAGAAGTTTATAAGCAATCATCTGTAAAAAGATTAAAACAACAATTATCAACAGATGCTAATTATATAGGTTGATTATATTAGACATAGAAAATCAATAAACTATTTATATCATTACAATCTGTATTAAATTATGCTTGATACATTGCTATGGTTAATATTAATATTTGCACTTTCTGCAATTCCTTTAAATTTAGCTGTGAAGATGCTGTCTGGACACTCAACATTGTTAAGGGTAGTGATTGTTAATATCATAGTAGCTGTTCTTACATTTGTAATAGATATTTATTTTACTCTAATATATTCGTTGATTATCTCATTCTTTGCCTTGTTATATGTTTATACTGTTATGTTTGATTTAAGCTATTTTCGTGCATTTCTTGCATGGATATTGCAGTTTGTTATTATTGTAGTTGTTTGGGCAGCATTCTTGTATTTGTTTTCTATTCGATTATTTTGATTAACTTTATAAATAAACCTTAAATCTATACTCTATAATCAATGTGGGTAGTTGCTTACCTGAAGATTATCTAGTTAGTAGTCAATAGTTTGTAGTTATTGGTAATCTAGCTACAAATCATAGATTGCTAACCACAAATCAGTATATGGAGGCTATGAAAATGGGATTATACCAATATATAAGAGAAGCCTGGAAAAAGCCAGATGATACAATAAAGCAAGTGATGCAGCAGAGGCTTATCGAATGGAGACGAGAACCTGCAACATTTAGAATTGAAAGACCAACTAGGCTGGATAGAGCTCGTTCTTTGGGGTATAGAGCAAAACCAGGAATTCTTGTTGTTCGTCAAAGAGTACAGCGAGGAGGCCATTGGAAGCCAAAACCAGACGGTGGAAGAAAACCAAAAAGATTTGGTATGCACATGGTGCTAAAGAAAAGCTATCAAAGAATAGCTGAAGAAAGAGCAGCTGATAAATATCCTAATTGTGAAGTGCTTAACAGCTATTGGGTTGCTAAGGATGGAAATTATTATTGGTTTGAAGTGATAATTATTGATAAAAACCATCCTGCTATTAAGTCAGACAAACAACTGTCATGGATTGCAGAAAAGCAGCATACTGGAAGAGCTTATCGAGGCTTAACATCTGCTGCAAGACGAGGAAGAGGAATGCATAGAAAAGGTGTTGGTGCTGAAAAAGTAAGGCCAAGCAATCGAGCAAATGATAGATTGTTGAGATAAAACTTTTATTTTTTTGATTTTTTATTATCTATATACATGTCCATGTTCCAGAAATATCACATTTACCTGAGGGACATTCACCATCATCTTCACAAGGTATTGGAGCACATTCTTCTTCACAGTTTCCACCACAGTCAATTCCTTCTTCATCTTCATTTTGTATGCCGTCATCACATGTACTAGATTGTTTTGGAGCTGTACATTCAAGATTTCCAACACTGCCGATAGTAATACCATCACAACCAATGACTTTATATTCTGCAGATAATGGAACTATATTACCACCTTGATCTTTAAAATAAATGCAAATCTTTTTGTTGGTGTTGACCATCTGTTTTAGCTCATTGCATGTTTTTCCAGATAATTGTTCAGCTTCTTCCTGTGTCAACATACCGTCTTCAAATAATTCGTTTGTATCAATTGATTTTGTGATAAGTTCAGCTTCAGATGTTAATTCTTTATGTTTTGGTGTTGTAAATATGACCGCGTAAAACATAACAATTGCAATAAGAAAAATCATCATTGCCATAAATACTTCTAATGACCATGTCTGGGCTTTCGTACGTCTTTTTCTCATGATTGTTTCTCTTTAACTATTGTCTTTTATATATTTTTGGATTTATACATTATTATGGACTATACTTTACATTGCTCTGATATTCGCCAAGTAATGTCTTTACTATTCTTTTTGTTGCATGTGTGATATCGTCAATTGTCTGTCTGTCAGCATTTTCGTGAGGATTTTGATTTGCAAGCTGATTCATAACATTGTATATATCTTCAACTTTTGCTCGTTCATAAGGGTTTAATGGCAGTCCTGTATCTAAAATATCTTTGAGATTTGTGTACATGCCTATCATAGAACTAACATTTGTTTTGTATTCAGTTTGCTGTGAAATGTCTTCTTTTCGCTGAGGAGATTCATGTCCGATTGTTTCTTCTAATGACTGCTGGAGCTGTGCTTTTTCTTCAAGAATCTTCTTCCGTATCAATTCATCAGTTAATTGCTGGTCTTTTTTTTGTTTTATCTCTGTCTCTGTATCTTCCAGCATCTTTTTTGCTTCTGTAATTTCTTTATCGAGATTTTTCTTTTTTTCTTCTTCAAACTGTTTTAATTTTGCTATTCTTGCTTCAGGAGACAATGTTAATAATTCTTCTCTGCTTAATGTTGTTTGTTTATTTTTTTCATCAGCCATTTGTTTTCATCTGCTTAAAATAGTATTTACCAGTTGAGTAATTTCTCCTTCTTCTTATAGTTTTTGTAGGTCTGCCAGATTGCATCACCTGCTACTCTTTTTGCTGTATCTTTCTCTGTTTCTAACATAGGTTCTGATAATTTTATTTCATCATGACCACGTCCTCCTTTTCCATGGCCGTCATGTTTTCCATGAGATGAAGCAGATTTAAAAGAGATAAATGTTCCTAAAATACTTTCGATGAATGATTTCTTTTTCTTTTCATGATGATCATCTTTTTTCTTTTCAAAAGCTGTTTCATCTCCTGCTTCTTTTAAGTATCGTTCTAATTCATCACCTAATGCTTCCATTGCTGCTTTTACAGATGAATCCACTGATTTTAATAATTCTAAATCTTCTTTCTCTCTCATTTTGATATAATTCTGTATATTCTTATCTTCCCATGCATAAGTACGAAGTGTAATATCAGTTAATCCTACATGGATTGGACCTCGTTGATATTCTTGCTGATAAGATAATGTTGGTTTGCTCCTGTACATGATTGTGAGAATAACAACTGCTTTTATCTTTTTATTTCTTCGTTCCATTCTATTAATTGTTAGTTCAACTGGGAACTTTTGGCATAAGATTTCAATTTCAATGATTGAACCTTCAAATGCAGCAATCAAATCAGGAGATTTAGTTTTATCAGATAATTCTAATCTTCTTATGTTTCTTAAATATGGTTTTACCCAGCTGAGGTACATCTTTATAATTTCAAAATGCTGGCGGAGATATTTTATTGTAAAGATTCTTCTGTTTTTTAATTCATTGAATGTTGCTTTTTTCCAGTCTAAATAAGTACGCAGTTTTCTCTTTAAAACTTCTTTTACTTTTTTGTTGAAATCAAGAGCGTTTATCATCTCATCAACATCTTCTGGTTCTCTTGGATGGATTGAAAAAAATAGATCTGGCAGTGTTGTAAATTGTAACTCTCTTGCCATCCCATAGACTGATGCTGGGTTTTTTGAACCTTGTTCTACTAAGTCAATCCAGATTCCTTTTAATGTAATCTCTGCACTTTCTCTACTTTTGCTTTCTGTATAACTATCATTATAATACTGCAATCTTTCGTCTAATATTCTTAATTCCCGCACTAATTGAAATAATTCTTTTATCATCTTTCCAATTGTTGCGAGAAACTGTGAAACTTTATCCTGCTGCAACCCAATTCTTTGCTGTGCGCTTCCAAAAAAAGCAGAATGTTCTGACGCAGTAAATGTGTCTGTAATTTTTATAATATCGTGAAATCCTTGATCATGACGAAGATGTTCTAACAGCCAAAAATATGTTTCTTCTATTGATTGATTAAATACTTGATATATTGTTCTGTATCTTTTTAATGGTTTTGGATAACCTGTTTTTCCTGTAATATATTGACCAGCATTATCTCTACCTAGTTCTATCTCTTCTTCTTCCTTGAAACCGAATTTTGTTAATAATTCTGTTCCTTCAGGGCTTCCTTCACTCATAATTACCCCTTTTTGACATTTTTAATTTACATAGAATTTGTAGTTTATATACTTTATTATAAAGAGTTGCTTCAACAACTGTAGTTTGTCTTAACATTATGGTTATCTATCTTGAATCCAGAGTCTTCTGATGTTTCGATAAAGTCAATAGTTGCTCCTCTCATATGATTTAAGCTTTTCTCGTCAATGCATATTATTATCCCTTTTTTCTCAATAACTATGTCACATTCTTGCGGTCCTTCTTCAAATGCTAAATCATAGTTTATTCCTGAGCATCCTTCTGGAATAGCTTGTATCCTTAAAACAGCGTCTTCTTTACCTTCGCTTTTCATCAATTGCAGCACTTTTTCAGCTGCTTTATCAGTGATTGTCAATGTTTCAGTTGATGTTGTTTCAGGCGATGTTTCCTTTTTCTTAGGCGCTTGGCTAGCTGCTTTATTTAATTCCTGAAGCATTTCTTTAAATCTATTGTCATCCATACCATGACCAATTGTACCTTGCTCTAAAGTTTCCCATGCTGATGCATGGCAGCCAATACAATGTAATCCATAATCCAGCATAATCTGTACACATTGCGGATACTTTTCTACTATTTCTCCAATTGTCATATCTTTGTGAATCAATTGTTCTGGCATAAAAAAATCACTCTGTTCGTTTTTTATTAATAACTACGAACCAATTATTTCTAATTTTTTTAGATTATCTTTTCATCTGTCTCTTTATTTTTTATATGTATAACATTTACAGGGCAGGCATCTGCAGCATCTTTGTTTGCAATAAGTTCTTTTTCTTCAATATCTCTTTCTTCCCAGCCATCTGCTCTTTTGATTGAGTCTTTAATATCAGATTTACCGTCTTCGTGCATCTCCCAATATTCTGGAGAGATTGCAGCGCATGCAGCACAGCCAATGCAGTCAGGTCTGTTATGTTCTATTTTAAATTTTACCATAATCTATTTTCTATGAATTTGGCTAACTTTATAAAGCTTTTTGTTATTTTTTATAAGAAAATTTATATAAAATTATAGATTTAATTATAATTAACTTCTAGCTGAAAAATAGTTAGAATTATTGAAGTTCTTTCAATTCCATTACCCTTTAGGATTGAATAACAAAACAAACTTTTTTAAACATGTATGTAATCTTATCTAATTATGGAGATAATGGAACCAAATAGTGCAATACCTAAATTTAAATATCTGGATCATACTTCTGAGGCGAAGTTTCAAGCTAATGGAGCAACAATGGAAGAAGCATTTGCTCATTCAGTTTTAGCTATGTTTAATATGTTGACTGATATTAAAAAGGTTAAACCTGTGTTGAGAAAGGAGATTGAGATAAAAGCACCAAAATTAGATACTTTGTTATTTGATTTTCTTGATCAATTTGTTGTATTATTAGATACAGATGGGTTTATTGCAAATCAAGTAGATTCATTAAAAATTACAAAAAAGTTTGAGATGTATACATTGAAAGCAATTGTCAGAGGAGATTCTTACAAAGATTATGATGTACATGGTTCATTGAAAGCAATAACATATAATGATATGGTTATCAAACAGCAGAAGAATGGTACATGGATAGTACAGGTTGTTGTTGATATATAATCTAATATTTTGGCAAACACAACATACGAAAAAAGTGATTTTATGAAAAAATTTGAAGTATCTGGAATGAAAATCAAAAAGATAAATGATTATCTATATGAGCTTGAACAGCGAAGTTCAATGAATGTTCCTGTTAAAATATTTGCATCAGAAGCATTGATGGAGAATCTTGTCAAAGATAATGCAATAATGCAGGCAAAGAATATGACGGAAATGCCAGGCATACAGAAAAATGCTCTAATCATGCCAGATGCACATCAAGGATATGGTTTTCCAGTCGGAGGAGTTGCAGCTTTTCCTATAGATAACGGTTGTATTTCACCTGGAGGCACAGGATTTGATATAAATTGCGGTGTCCGTCTTTTATCAACACAATTAACAAAAGAAGATGTTGAACCAAAGATAAAAGAACTGCTTGATGTTTTATTTCAAAATGTTCATTGCGGTGTTGGAAGCGAATCAAATGTAAGGCTGACGCATGCAGAATTAGATGAAGTGCTCAATGGTGGATTAGATTGGGCAAAAGAGCATGGCTATGCAACTCAGCATGATATTGATCATTGTGAAGAAAACGGCAGAATGAAGCAGGCAGATGCAGGCAAGGTTTCACCAACTGCTAAAAAAAGAGGAAAGAATCAGCTGGGTACACTTGGCGCAGGCAACCATTTTCTAGAAATACAGATTGTTGATGAGATCTTTGATGAAAAAACAGCAAAGGCATTTGAAATCTATGAAAAAGGGCAGATTGTTGTTATGATACATTCAGGCAGCAGAGGATTAGGGCATCAAGTTTGTACTGACTTTCTTCGAAGAATAGAAGATGAATTACCTGAGTTAATTGCAAAGCTGCCTGAAAAAGATTTAGCATATGCACCAACAAGTTCACCAATTGCGAAGGATTATTTGCAAGCAATGGCAGCAGCAGCAAATTTTGGCTGGTGCAACAGGCAATTGATGGTATTCAATATTAGGAAGTCTTTTGCTAAAGTATTTGGAACAGAATATAATTGCAAGCAAGTTGAATTGAAAACAGTTTATGATGTAGCTCATAATATAGTCAAGGTTGAAGAGTATATTATTGATGGTGTTTCTAAAAAACTCTACGTCCATAGAAAAGGTGCAACACGAGCATTTGGACCAAATCACAAAGAACTACCAAGAGATTATCAAAAGACAGGACAGCCAATATTATTGCCAGGCAGCATGGGTACTGATTCGTATGTATTAGTTGGAACTGATAAAGCAATGCAGGAGACATTTGCTTCTACTCCTCATGGCGCAGGAAGAGTGATGAGCAGAAATGCTGCTAACAAATTGTTCAAAGGAGAACAGATTAAAAATGAATTAGAGAAAAGAAACATCTTTATTAAATCTGCATCATGGAAAGGCTTGTCTGAAGAAGCTCCTGCAGTCTATAAAGACGTTGATGAAGTTGTGCGAGTATCACATGAAGCTGGGATTGGAAAGTTAGTTGCAAAATTAGTGCCTTTTGGTGTGCTGAAGGGATAATGGGCATTCTTTCTTAATTTATGCAACACAGCATAATTATCGTAACATTTATAAACAACACCATAATAGTATCAATTGATACCAAAATGGAAACAAAAATAAGAATTATTGATCAGTTGGATAAAAATAGAAAAGGAGTTCATATTAGGGAGCTTGCTAGGCTGATAAAAACAAGTTATAATAATACTGTTAGAAATATAGGGATACTTGAAAAAGAAAATACAATAAAAAAAGAAAAAGATGCAAATTTAATAAAATTAAAGCTAAAAAACAATCCTTTAACAGTTGCATACCTTAAGCAAGTTCACACAGAAAACTTTCTTTCCCTTCCAAAGAAAATCTCAAATGCAATAACTGAATTTCTTAATGAACTTGAAGAAAAACCATTGATAGCGATACTATTTGGTTCATACGCAAAAGGAAATTTCATACAAAATTCTGACATTGACATACTATTAGTTTTTCAAGAAATAACAAACCAAAAAAATATTGAGAATACTGCAAAGAGAATAAGTGCGAGAACAAATACAAAAATAAGTCCTATTTATGTGAGTTACAAAGAATTTGAAAAAAATTTTTTAGACAAAGAGCATGAATTCTCAAATGAAATCAGAACTAATATAATAATAATTAATGGTATAGAGCACTATTGCAATATTTCATGGAGGTTTTGGAAATGATATTTAATCCTCATAAGTTATTAAGAGATAAAGAATACTGTAAAAAATTATTTAAACATTACATTAAAACAAAAGCTCTCAGGAAAACAAATCCAAATTTTGAAAAATACATCAGTAAAGCAATGTCAAACCTTGAATTAGCAAATTTCTTGTTTGAAGAACACAATTACTCAATAAAAGAAAAGCTTCCGAACAAAGATTTTTATGATTGGTGTATTACTATTTATTATTATTCAATATACCATGCCTCTCTCGCGTTGATTGCAAAATTAGGTTATAAATCAAATAGTCATCTTGCAACATTAGCAACAATAACCTTGTTTTATTATCATAAGGATAATGTACTAAAAGAAGAAGATGTTAATTTTTTATTGGAAAAAATAAATCTTGAGGAAAAAGAAATAGATTTTGTGATTGAATCAAAAAATTTAAGAGAAAGAGCATGTTATGGTGTGGATGAATCATTTAATCTATCAATTACAAAGATGCTCCAAAAGCAAACAGCAGACTTTGTAAATAAGATTAAAGAAATGCTTGATGTTGAATCGTGATTATTATAATTGTGATTCGAATGTTTGTTAAGAATCGCAACTTTATAGTCATCAAAACAATAAAAAACTTTGCCGAAAATTTTTTATTTTAGAAAGGTTTATATAGTAGTAGAAAAATAAAAATAACTATTAATTACGATATTAATTAGATTATAAAAATTGAGGTGTTATAGTTGTTGTACAAAAAACAAGTTTTGTCAATAAGTTTGCTTCTTATGTTAATGTTTATTTTTAGTACAGCAGTGTTAGCAGCTGTTGCAGGACCTGGTGAAATACTAAGTGATGTTGGAGATTTTTTAAGAGAATGGTTAGGTGGTACAAACATAACAGATGATGCGGGTTTACTTGTTGCGATGAGAATTATTTTATTTTTCTTAGTGTTTACTGTTTTGTTTGTTGCAGCACATCTTATTCCAAACTTCAATAATAGGTTAGCATTAGTTATTGCATTACTAATCTCAGTAATGACTGTGTTGTTTTTTCCCCAAGCTTTACTGATTGCAATGGGTGAAACATATACAACAGTTATTGCATTACTTGTATTTGCAGTGCCAATTGGTGCATTGATTGCATTACTTTGGAGATTACCTACGGCACCGTGGTATTGGAATCTAATAAGAATGGGTATTATAGTGTTTGCGTGGACGTTACTTAATATAATTACAACAGCTGTTGAAGGTGGTTTATAATGGCGGACATAACTACAGCAATGGGTGTATTTGGATATTACTTTTATGTTGCATTAGCATTATTGTTTATTGTTGAGATTATTAGGTTGATTGGGAATATTAGCGGTGGTGGTGGAACCATTAATGAAAGTATGGACGCGATTAAGAAGAAATTTGCTGAGAAGAAAAAAGATTCAGGTAAAGAAAAGAAAATTGATCGAGTTGAAGAAGCATTATTAATTGATCTTGACAGAAAATATCAAAAATTGCAATCGGATATTAAAAAAGCAGCAACAAAAGCAACTCCAGCAGCATATACTCCAGTAATGACTAATTTACAACAAATAAAAGATGAAACATTAAAATTAGAGAAATTAGTTAAATTTGAGATATCGGTAGAATCAAAAGCAGAAGTTATTAAGAATAATAAGACTTTTGCTAGAATATTAGCTGATGAAGGAAACTATGTAAGAGCATTAGAAAATGGATTCCAAAAAATAGAAGAATTTTTTGAAAGAACTCCTACACCAAATACTAAACAGATTGGAAATCTCACAACATTAACTAATTATTTACGAGCTGTTATTAGGAGATTAATCCAAGATAACAGAAATGAAGAAGCTGTGGTTTAGTTTTTTCTCTTTTCTATATCTTTAAAATCCAACTAATATCATTCGACTTATAACCCGATAAATATTAAAGTTTTAGGTTGTAAACCGAAAGATATTACTATATCTTAAAATAATGACATGAAGTTATCAAAAAGGATAACTTTATATACTTGTAATAAGATTAACTTATAAAATGAATACTATCCTACTGCTCGATAAGTTAAAAAGAAAAACTGTTTTTACAATTAAGGATATAGAACATATTGCATTTTGTGATAATGCGTATGCGAGACAGATACTTCATAGACTAAAAGAAAAAGCTCTAATAAAACAAATTAGCAGGAATCTTTATACACTTAAGACAAACATTTTTGTGATCTCAAGCAATATTGCTTATCCAAGTTATGTCTCTTTTTGGTCGGCATCTTCATATTCTGGGTATACTGAACAAGTTTTGAGCAGAATTCAAATTGCAGTAACACGGAAAGTAAAACCAATTAATTTTGAAGGTTATCAAATAGTATTTATTCCTATAAAGCATTTTTTTGGATATAAAAAAGTGCAAACAGAAGAAGGTGAATTATTTATTGTTGAAAATGAAAAATTGATTATTGATTGTTTATTATATCCAAAAGAATCTGGAAATCTTGATGAAATTGAAAAAATAATAGCAAACGCAGAAATATCATCAAAGAAAATGATGGAATACCTTAAACGAGTAAATAATCAAACACTTATAAAGAGGATAGGTTATCTACTTGAGAACATACGTTCAATAGATATTTCATCAAGCTTTAGATTGGATAGTAATTATGTACAGTTGAATCCATTCAGAAAGAAAGGAAAAATAATTATTCCTAAATGGAGGATAAAGAAATGATAACAAAAGATGAGCTAATACAATATTCTAGAATGAGAAAACTAAAAAATTTAGGTCAGGCAGAGCTTGATTATTTCCAAATATTGCTGCTCTTTATACTTTATCAAAATTATGGCAAAGAACTTATATTTAAGGGCGGTACTGCTTTGCAGAAATGTTATGGTTTGGATAGATTTTCTGAAGATCTTGATTTTACCACAAAAGAAAAGATTGATATAAAAAAATGTGAAAATGATCTTAATCGATTTAAATTAGAATATGAAATAGAATCAAAACCATTTGGTAGTTCTATTAGTTTTGTTATAAGGATTAAGGGTCCATTGTACATAGGAACGAAAGCAAGTTCCTGTAGGTTAATCATAGATGATAGTGTAAGAGAAAATGTTTTGCTTAGGCCTGAAATAAAAACAATAGGAAGATTTCTTGAGGAAGTTCCTACATTTGATGTTATAGTAATGCAGCAAAAAGAAATATATGCTGAAAAAATACGAGCAATTATGAGCAGAGATAAAGCAAGAGATGTATATGATTTATGGTTCTTAATAAAAAATAATACTGAATTTGATAAACTTCTGATTAATGAGAAATTGAAATATTATAATGAAGTGTGGGATTTTAAGAACTTCCAAAAAATGCTTCATAAAAAGAAAGATATATGGGCAATAGAATTGAAACCATTAATACAAGTTGTGCCATCTTTTGAAACAGTAACAAAAGAGATTGTTGAAAACATCAAAAAGGATAACCATAACTAAACAAAAAGTTATTCTCCTCGATACCATTTCGCTGCATCTTCTGGATAGATTGTATTAATCACTGTGTCTGTTGCAAATTCAAAGCCAGCAAAGATGTTAATTCGCGGCGTAAATTCAACATGAAAGTGCATGTCCTTGACGCCATTCTGAAAATAGAAATTAAAGTCAGCACCAAGTTCTTTTAATTTTGCTAAAATCTTCTGCATGATATCTGCTAATTCTTCTATTTCTGCATCATTGAAGTCAATCAAAGATAGCTTGTGCTGTTTTGAGAAGATTGTAATCTCATAAGCAAATCTTGATGCATATGGTGTAAAGGCAACAAAAGAATTGTTTTCAAAACATCTTCTATAGGAATCTTTTTCTCGCTCGATAATCTCACAATATGCGCATTTTTCATCAAATCTGTCTGACTTATCTTTACATGCTTGTTCTTTTTGCTGTATCAATGTTGGGATTATATTATAAGCAAGCACTTGCGAATGGGAATGTTCAATGCTTGCGCCAGCATCTTTGCCATGATTTTTAATGACTTGAACATATTTGATGTTTTCAATGTTATTTAATATCATAATTCTTGCTTTATACAAATGCAATAGTTTAATAAGATGTTCTCTGTTGTAATCAAATATTTGTTCTCCGTGTTTATCTGTTTCAATTATTATTTCATGTTGTCCATAATTGTCAGAATAAGTGTAATATTTGTTATCTGTTGTAATCACAGACTTTCCTTTTAATTCTAATGCTGGAAATTTGTTAGGAATGACTCTAATTATCCACTTACCATCTTTTCCTATGTGCATGATCTCTTTGGTTGTCAAATGCTCATTGCCTGGGCAGAAGCTGCAAATTTTGTTGCTTTTATTTGTTTGATTTGTCTGCATAATCTGTACTTTTTGCTGCTTATTGAAATCATGCGGTCTATCCTTGCGAGTATCTGAAATAAGAACATATCTTTCTAGTATGTAATCTTTGCGAAGCTCTCCCATCCGGAGAATTAAGTAAGCAGGATTTAAAATGATTTGTTATTACTGTGAAAAGAGAATCAGCTTAAGAACATTTGGTTTTTCTAGCTCCATTGTGCCTGCGCCATATCCTAGTTTAATCATTTTGATATTCTTTGCTTTCATTTCTTTTTCAAACACTTCAAAATCTTTTTGCTCTTTTACAATTGTCTTTAATATAACAGCGCCAGTTGGTGTTATTATCTCTTTTTTTATTGGAACTTTGTACATATCAAAATCTTCCAAAAGTTTGAGAGCTGCTGGAGCAGGATTTGAGATCTCTCCATGGTTACAATGAATTGTTCCAGAAGGCAAAGGTATTTTTGAACAGTAGACTTCATCTATTCCAAGTATTCTAAGCTGCTGTAAACAAATAGCTGAGCCAATTATATCAATAATCGAGTCCATTGCACCAACCTCATGAAAATGAATCTTGTCAATTGTTGTGATATGGACAGATGCTTCTGCTGAAGCAAGGTTGAAAAATAATCTTTTAGCAAGTATCTTTACTGCATCTGATAATGAGCTTTTGTCTATTAGATTGTTGATATCAGAAAGATGGCGTTCATTGGCCGTGTCGTTAACTGTTAGTTTAAGATATTTTGCAATAATTCCTTTTTTATTAATAGTTTCTGCTTTAATTGAGAACTCGTCTATCTTAAGTTTTTTTAATTCTGATTGAAGATAATCAATATCAACTCCTAAATCAATGCAAGCTGCTATAAACATATCACCAGCAATTCCCGACTGGCAATTGATGTATAAATAATTTCTATTCATTTTTATTCACTTCGTTCGTAAAAATCATTACTTAATTAGTACTTAAAACGTTTTTCATACTCTTTATGTTCAAACTTTAAGAGCTTCCCACTCATTTTTTATTTTAGTGGTAATGAAAGCGACAGAAATATTCTTATTCATCGTACAATCAAATCATCTTTTATGAGCTTCTTAATTCTTTCTGAATTAAAAGTCCAGATAATACAACCGGACTATGCAAAATAATAGTTTTGCTCATATTATATAACTACATATAATACTTCTATTTAAATTTTCCTCTTCCCAACAGCCAATATATTACTTGCAGCATAACCAGCGCCAAATCCATTGTCTATATTAACAACAGTAACACCAGGAGCACAGCAGTTTAACATTGATAATAGGGCAGCTAATCCTTTGAAGTTTGCGCCATAACCAATACTTGTTGGTACAGCTATTACAGGGCAATTAGCTAATCCTGCTATAACACTTGCTAATGCTCCTTCCATGCCTGCGATTACAATAATTACTTTTGCATCAAATATCTTTTGTTTATTTGCAAGCAGACGATGCAATCCTGCTACGCCAACGTCATATAATTTTTCTGTGTGATTTCCCATCTCTTTACAGATTATTGCAGCTTCCTCAGCAATAGGAATATCTGATGTGCCAGCTGTAATGAGAAGGATGCCTTTTTTGAATTTTTTAACTTTTGGATTCTTCAGTCTTATTGAAGAATCTAATTGACTATGAATGATAAATATTTTTGCCAGCTTATAATATTCAGATGAAATATACTTTCTTTGAATCTGCTGCGCTATTTCTTTTTCTATTTTAGTAATAATTATATTTTTCCTCTTGGGATATAGCTTTTCAATTATTGAAAATAAATGTTCAGGAGCTTTTCCTTTTCCAAAAATAACTTCAGGAAATCCAGTGCGTAATTCTCGATGATGATCAATTTTGGTGTGGCCAAGATCTTCAAAAGGAAATTTTCTTAGATAAGAAACTAACTGATTGTGTGAAATCTTTCCTTTTTTATAATCTTTTAATAATTTAACTATGTTCATTTTTATCACTGTTATTATCTTTATTATTCTGATTATTATTCAATAAATGCAAGCTTCCTTTTCTATATCCTTCTAAATCAAGTGTAATATACTGAAAACCAACTTGTTTCAGTGCTTTTGATAATAGATCATAATTTTGCAGTATTGATGAAAAATCAGATGGATGCACTTCAATTCTTGCAATTGCGCCTGTATGATATCTTACACGAACTTGCTGTATTCCTAAATTATGGATAATATTCTCTGCTTTTTCAATTGCACGAAGTTTTTCAGATGTTATTCTCTCTCCGAAAGCAACACGTGAGGATAAACAAGGTGTTGATGGTTTGTTCCAGACAGGAATCTGCAGCAGGTGGGAAATTAAGCGGATTTCTTTTTTTGTCATCTGTGCTTCCTGTAATAAGCTTCTTACATCAGATTCTCCTGCAGCTATTGTTCCTGGACGATAATCTTGTAAATCATCATAGTTTGTGCCGTCAAGAATTACAAAGCCAGTGATCTTCTGATTTTTTATATAAGTGTTTAATTGCTTATAAAATTCAGATTTGCAATAATAACAGCGATTTTCTGGATTTTTGAAGTAATTTTCATTTTTCATCTCGTTTGTTTCAATGAAAATGTGTCTTACTCCTATCATCTTCGAGATATTTTCTGCTGTTTTAATCTCATCTTCTGCAAGAGATGGAGAAATTCCTGTTACAGCAACAACTTTCTCTTTAAGAATATCATAAGCAAGTTTTGCAATCAATGAACTGTCAACTCCGCCTGAAAAAGCAACATATATCATTTGATTTTTCTGCAATGCATTAAGCAAAACTAATAAGTTTTCTAACTTTTTTCTAAGGTTAGAAGAGATTATCTTGTTTGTAGAGCTTAATAATCCATCAAATGAGTAAAAAATCGGATATTCTTGAATATTTTGAAGCATAATTAAGGGTGAAAGAGTTTTATATAAAAATATTGTGGAAGAATCAGCGATTATTTCTGTAGAAATTGTATTTTTTTATTATTAAAAAAAGAAAAAAAAGAAAAACTTATTTTTTCTTTTTCTTTTTAACGCCAGATTTTTTCTTTTTAGCTGCCATTCTTATTCACCTCTTATTTTTTGAAAAAACAGTTTAGAATTTTTTCTAATTCTTTTTATGGGCAAGCTTATATATAAATGTTTCCAAAATGAATTTGTGAATGAAAATAAAAAGATTTATTAGCAACAAAGTTTTTTCTTGAGATATGGAGAAGATGATTAAAGAAGGAAAAATTTTTTGTAAAATTTATTCAGACAAAAAAATTTCAAGAGAGCTTCCTGTATTCTATAATCCTGCAATGAAAACTAATAGAGATGTAACTGTTGAATTATTAAGAGTACAAAAAAGAAATAATCTTCAGATTGCAGATGTTCTTGCTGCTTCTGGAATAAGAAGCATCAGGATGATCAAAGAGCTTCCTGCAAAAAAAATAAAAACAGTCCTTATCAATGACTGCAGTGAAAATGCAGTCAAGCTTATCAAGGAAAATCTAAAAATTAATAAACTAAATCTCGGTAAAAATAATAAAATTACAATTTCATGCAATGATGCAAACAAAGCATTATTAGACGGAAATGGCTTTGATTATATTGATATTGATCCTTTTGGTTCTCCTAATCCATTTATTGATTCAGCAGTAAAAAGGCTTGCAAGAGATGGAATTCTTGCAGTAACTGCAACAGATACAAGTGCATTAGCTGGAACATTTGAAAATGCCTGCAGAAGAAAATACTGGGCAAAACCAATGCGGAATGAATTGATGCATGAGATAGGGATAAGAATCTTAATTAGAAAGGTTCAACTTATAGCAAGCCAATATGAAAAAGCATTAACGCCTTTGCTAAGCTATAGTACGCAGCATTACATGCGTGTTTTTTTTGTTTGTGAAAAAGGAAAAGAAAAAGCAGATGCAATCAATAATCTGCATAAATATGTACTTTATTGCACAAACTGTATGCAAATACAAACAGATAATCTTAACAAAATTGAATGCTGCAACAAACAAATGCAGTATGCAGGTCCTTGCTGGGTTGGAGAGCTTAATCAAAAAAAAATGGTACAACATATTCTTGATAATGTTATGAGAAATAAGATGTATAAAGAAGAAAAAGAGCTGCAGAAGCTTTTGCAGGCAATAAAAGAAGAATCATGTGTTTCTACAGTAGGTTTTTATGATATTCATATGCTTGTGAAAAGAAATAATCTCAAAAATATCCCTAAATTTGATTTTATTATTAAAGCCTGCAAACAGCGAGGATTTGATGCAGTAAGAACACATTTTGATGAGTATGCTATAAAAAGCAATATTTCTGCAAAGATGTTGATATCTATATTAAAGGAATTAAATTAAAATAACTTGAATATGTTTAGTTAATTTGTTGATAAGTTGTTCTATCCCCTTCAATATAAATTATCCAACTGCTCTTCGCACATCAATAACATCAACAGAAATTACTCCTTTGATTGCTGCAATCTTTTTTTCTAATTCTTCTGTTGAGCCTTTGCTTTCATCCATAACCATTATGAGATTTAATGAGTTTAATCCAAAAGCTATTGGCTTAATTTCAACTTTTCCTAGAATTGCGTCGTGTTTTTCAATCAATTTTTTTGCTTCTTGCTCAATATGCTTTAAATCTTCTTCTGGAGATTCAGGCATTACTTTGATAGTTACTATAACATCTGCCATTTTTTGTTCCTCGCATATTATTTATTTTTATTAGTTTGGTCCTGTAAATCCACAGTTGCTGCATTTATACTGTGCTGCAATCTCCCGAGCATACTGTGATCTAGTTATCTTTACTTTTCCGCAGCTTGGGCATGGAAATGTAACTGAGCCAATTTGATTAGTAACTTCTGATCCTGTTGAAACACATACTAATTTTGCCATTTGAATAATCCCTCCATATTAAAATAATCTCCAATCAATTATCTCTGCAAATTAAGTCTGATAGTATCTATTGGTTTTATGACCTATTTAAAAAGTTTTAGGTTTAAAAAAATCATTAACTTTAAATATCTCTCAATATAATCGATATTATGCAAAAAAAAGCTGCAAAGAAAGAGATGATTAAAGAAGCGTCCAGTGAAATCAGTATAAAAAAATTGGAATTGACTGCAAATAAAATAAGACAGGATATCATCAAGATGCTTTTTGCTGCAAACTCTGGTCATACTGCTGGTCCATTGGGAATGGTGGAGATTTTTACAGCACTTTATTTTAAAATTCTTAAACATGATCCAAAAAATCCAAAACTTGAAGATAGAGATAGATTAATCCTTTCAAATGGTCATATTTGTCCTGTACAATATGCATGCATGGCAAATTCAGGATATTTCCCAGAAAAAGAACTTCTTACTTTACGAAAGATAAATACAAGATTACAAGGGCATCCGAATAGATTAGATCTGCCAGGATTAGAAAATTCGTCTGGGCCATTGGCGCAAGGTTCTTCGATTGCTGCTGGAATTGCACTAGCTGCAAAGATGGACAGAAAAGATTATACTGTATTTTGTTTGATGAGTGATGGAGAACATCAAGAAGGACAGATATGGGAAGCATTGATGTTTGCTGGCAATAAAAAATTAAATAATTTTATAGGAATAATCGATAGGAACAATATACAAATAGATGGTTATGTTGAGGATATAATGTCTATTGAACCATTACGGCAAAAATTAGAGGCATTTAATTGCAATGTTTATGAGATGAATGGCAATGATATGAAAGAAGTTGTTGTTACACTTGAAAATGTACTCAAAAATAGAAATAAAACAACAAGACCAAGTATAATTATTGCAAAAACAGTGCCAGGCAAAGGAATAAGTTTTATGGAGAATAAATATGAATGGCATGGCAGGCCTCCAAAAAAAGAAGAAGCTGAGGCAGCATTAAAAGAATTGCAAGCAGAACGAGAAATTATTATCAATAAAAGATGACGAACATTGCGAGGAATTTTTTATGTTAAACAAAGATTTACATTTAGTTGATGATTTAAGCAAAGCTGAAAAAGCTGCAACACGAGACGGTTTTGGAAAAGGTCTTTTAGAATTAGGAGAAAAAAACAAAGATGTCGTTGGATTATGCGCTGATCTAAAAGAATCAGTAAGAATGAACTGGTTTGCTGAAAAATATCCTGAAAGATATATTGCAGTTGGTGTTGCAGAGCAGAATTTAGCGGGTGTTGCAGCGGGATTAGCATTTGCTGGAAAAATTCCTTTTGCAAGCTCTTTTTCAGTTTTTTCTCCTGGAAGAAATTGGGATCAATTGCGTGTTAGTATATGTTATAGCAAAGCAAATGTGAAGTTGTGCAGTTCTCATGCTGGATTAACTGTTGGCGAAGATGGAGCAACTCATCAGGCATTAGAAGATATTGCAATCACTAGAGTTTTACCAAATCTTGTAGTTATTGTTCCAAGCGATGCTTTAGAAACAAAAAAAGCAACGATTGCAATAGCAAAATATCAAGGACCTGTGTATATGCGATTTTCTCGTGAGAAAACTCTTGTTTATACAACTGAGCAGACGCCATTTGAGATAGGAAAAGCGCTTGTTTTAAAAGAAGGAAATGATGCAACTGTGATTGCCTGCGGTATAATGGTTGCAGAAGTATTGAAAGCAGCTGAGGTTTTGGAGAAAGAAGGTATTTCTGTTGAAGTTATTAATAATCATACAATCAAACCAATTGATGTTGAAACTATTATTAATTCTGTGAAAAAAACAAAAGCTGTTGTAACAGCAGAAGAACATCAGAAAACAGGCGGTTTAAGAGGGGCAGTGTTGGAATTGCTTGCTGAGTATGATGTAATGGCTGTTTCTGGCTATGTTGCAGTAGAAGATAAGTTTGGAGAATCAGGAACTTCTGTAGAATTGCTTGAGAAATATGGATTGACTGCTGCAGATATTGTTGAAGAGGTCAAGAAAGTTGTGAAGAAAAAATAATGATTTTTATTGTCTCCAAACTGATACTAACACAGAGATATGTAATTATCTTAATAATAATATTGCTGTGCGTTTTGCAAAAAATAACATAGTCATTCCTAATATTGAGTTGAAATTTGTCAGAAATAAAGTTGACATGGTTTCTTGATTAATAATTATAAGAGGATGCTTCATGAAATCTACTGATGAGCTGCAAGAGTTGCGCTTAAAAGAATGGAAACAGCAGAATCAAGATGAACGTTTTTGAAAGGAAAAAGTAGAATTTGAAAAAAGATATCTTTGCAATTGTTTGTTGGTTATCTCTCTTGTTAATAATTCTTACTTTCTTATAAGTTTTCATTGTGAGATTACTTAAATCGTAATACCTATGGTACAATTCGTAATAAAATACAGTAAAGCTTATAAATAATCGTAAAATTCTTTTAATCTATGGGCATTTCAACAGATCCTTCAATAGACCAAATTATTGTTAAGATAGGTGGAAGCAGCTTGGCAATAGCTGAGCACTTTCAGATGGCTTATCAATTATATCATGCAGATAAAAGAAGAAAATTCTTTGTAGTTTCTGCGCCAGGTGTAGGTGCGAAGAAAAGTAATATCAAGTATAAACTAACAGATCTGCTTATTTCTCTTGCAGATAGATATGAAACAGACCATTATGGAAATAAAGCTGCTGCTGTAGAAGCAAAAGGTTTGGAACAGTATGATAAAAATAGTTTAGAATCATTAGTTATGCAAATATTTGAAGAGATGGGTGCTTTTCTTGGTTCTGCAAATCCTGCAAATCCTGTTCGTGAACAATTGCAGGCTGCATTGAATGACTTTTCTTCATCAGATTCAAGGCAGCATTCTGCTAATGTACAAAGATTAGGGGAAGCATTTTCTCAGGAAATACTTTATCAATTATTTAAAAGAAATGGTATTGAAAATGTTAAAAAATTATCAGCTGCTGATTTTCTTGTTGTTAATGGAGGCAATCCTCTTGATGGTGTTGTTTACTTAGATAATACTCTTGATAATCTTAGAAGATGGAAAGCTGGCAGTAATTTTGATCCTGAATGTGTATATATTGTTGATGGCTATAATGGCAGAACTGTTGATGGCGGTGTTTCATTGCTTGCAAGAGATGGTACAAATAAAACACAGGTTTTGTTGGCAATTGGTTTAGATATTCAATATTGTGAGAATATAAGTGATGTTGAACGTATCTTTTCAGTCAATCCAAAGCTTGTAGAGAATCCAAGACCAATTGAATCTATCACAATACGAGAACAGATTGAGCTATCTGCGAGAGGCTGTGGAAAAGTGTTTCAAGCATCTGCGCTTTCATTAATGCAGCAAGCTGGCATTTATCCAACAATTGATGTAAAATCATATGCAAATGCTGACAAAACAGGTACATTGATAGTATATACGCGAAATCATTATGAAACTCCATTAGTTGGCATTGGCTTGCGAGAAGCAGTAACAAATATTACAATTACTGATCCAACAATGGCAGATACTCCAGGGTATGTTGCAAAAGTTCTAGAACAAATAGCACAGATGGATATTAATCTTTTGCATATGCGTTCTGGTGAGAATCAAATCACTTTGTATATTGCAGATGATTCTTATAAAGGAAAGTTTAGACCAGATGAGATAGTTAGTAGAATTTCAAATAATACTGGAGTAAATAGTAATGCTATTGAAGTAGAGTATAATAAATCAATATTAGGTGTAATCGGTGAGGGGATTGATGCTAGGTTACAGCATAAGATACAAGGTGTATTGCTTGATAATGATATTAGGATGCTTCCTTATGTTGATAGTTCAAGTGTTAGTGTTTATTTTGTTGTTCATAGAGAAGATGCTAAAAAAGCAGCAAATGTTTTATATAATGCATTTTTTAAACAAGACGAATTCCACTTGTCTATTGACAGGTGGTGGAATTCGTAAGCGTCAAGAACCACCTTAGGTGTTATCGATAAGCATGCCACTGGTTTATAATTATGCCTTACCTAGGATTCTGAATACTTTTGTTCCGCATTTAGGGCAAACGCCTTTCATAGCTTTCATGCCATTTTTCATAACTGTTTCTTTCCCGTCTTTTATTTGCACTGACATTTTACATTTCATACATCTTCCTTCTGTCATATTATACCACCTTTATTTCAATTGAAAACTCTTAAGCTGTGCCATAATTTCCAGGCATTTTTGCTTCCTAATATGATTTCTCATATATCATAATTCATAAAACAGGTGTTCTAATATAAAAATGTATTGGAAATAATTTTTTTGCAAAGACAAAAAAATTAAGATTTAGGGATTCTGGATTGTGGTAATCAATAACTATAATAATAACTTACTATTTTTCTATGTAAATGCCCGTGTAGTATAGCTTGGATAGTACACAGCCCTGCGGAGGCTGTAGCCGGAGTTCAAATCTTCGCACGGGCGTTAATCGTGTGGCTCTTACGAAGTAAGAAGCCACACTTGTTTTCTTTTGATCAAACTTTTCGTAAAAGTTTGCCGTTGATTTCAAATCTTCGCACGGGCGTTTTATTTCTGTTGTTTTTTTTAAAATTCTTTTCTATACTTTTATATACTTTGAATTTATTGAATAGATTTTATGGGAGAATATTACAATGCACTAAAAGAACATTTCAAAAGACATCATGAAACAATGAAAGAACATAGCAAACGCTTTATTTATCATGTTGATTTTCATAGAAAAAAGATTTATGAACATGGAAAAAGGATAGTGAAAAGAGCAAGCTTCAAAGAAATCTACAAAGAATGGTATGCGCAAGTTGCAGAAGTCAAAACACAACCGTATGAGATTGCTTTTGGTCTAGCATTGGGGCTGTTTCTTGGGATATTGCCAACACTTGGGTTTCATATACTTCTGGCATTATTGATTATTGCAATATTTCGTATTAATAAGGTTGCTTTATTCATTGGACTAGCTTTGACAAATCCATTGGTTACACCTGTTATCTATTCTGCAAGCTTAAAAATAGGAGGGTTGATCCTTAATACACCCAATATTGAAGTATCTTTTAATCTAATAACATGGGGTTATATTAAACATTATATCAAACCATTTCTTATAGGTAATATAATTCTTGCAACAGCTGCTGGGCTTATATCATATGCTATTACATATTATTTTGTAAAATATTATAAAAACAAAATTCTCATTAAAATAAAAAATGGGGGAAATGATATAGAAGAAACTTAATGAAACAATAAACTATATATATCATTAAGCGTAGAGATTTTACATAGTTGGAAAAGTGCCAAATATAAAGAGGTTGCATAATGGAAAAAGAGTATCTTATTCAACATTTAATATTGTATGTAGATTTTCAGCTAGAAAATGGGTATGAATTAAAAGATATTGCTGATGCACTATTGCACTATGGCTATAAGAGAGAGATTATTTCTGAAATAATAAAACATTTTAAGGATAAACAGCAGAGAAAAATTATTAAAAAACTTCCAAACAGAGATAAAGAGATAATGAGAGAGGATATGGCATTATATATACAAAATATGCTTATAGACTATATCAAGAAACAACAAAAACTTAGTTTTTCTTTGAAATCAATTGAGCGTGCATTGATACAAGTTGGGCATCATAGAGATGTTGTGCAGAAAGCTATAAAAACAATCAAAAGAGGAGAATATGTTGATTTTCAGCAATCAACTGAAGTTAAAAAATATCCATTGTCTCTTTTATTTGTATTGATGTTTATAATAAGTATAGCAATTATCTTTATGATTTCTGTTGCAACAAATGAGAATATATTATTAGTATTTATTACATTTACCCCATTGTTTATTGGATTAATTCTGCTTTATGCGTTGGTTACGCTTATTGCTAATAAAATAATAATTACAATAACACCACCAATTGTTCTTATTGCAGTTATTGGTGTATTTTTTTATCTTTCAAATACAACAACAATTTACAAAAATACAGATATGCAGATACTTCTTGGATTAAATATAGTAATAGCGTTCTTTGCTGCACTTATTATATCAATCTTTGGAAAAACTAATCTAAAATATTCATCGAAAAAAGATAGAAAAATCAATAATAATTCAGGTAATAATTCAAATGATAATTCTGAGGATCATTCTGAACTTAAAGAACATATTAATAATGATGAAAAAGAAGTTCATCAAGTTCATACTCATGCTTCTCATAGTACACATGATTTAATCAATATATTAGAAGATGAAATAATTGAAAACAGAGAGATTGAATCTAATATTAATAATGAATTCGATAAAAGCAAAGAATTTAGTAAAGAATCAAATAATAGTGAAAAAAAGCTAAAAAAAGAAAAGATTAAAATAAAGGAGTTTTTACCATAATATTATTTTTAAACAAATTTTAAAGATAAAAAGTCAAAAAAGGGTGTAATAAATTGTCATGGATTAATACAGCATTACAGTATATTGATAATCAGGCGGGGTTATATGCATTTATTGCTGTTATTCTGGTTGTTTTGATTTATTTAATTAAGCCTAAACCTAAAGACAAAACAATACCTTCATTAATATTTATCATGAAACAAAGCGGCAAGGCAAAAAAGCAGTCTTTCTTTAGAAGATTAGTGAGTGAAGTGTTATTCTTTATGCATCTCTTAATCATTATGTTGCTTGCTGCATCTGCAACGCAGCCATTTTTCTTTTCAGATTTACAAGTCAATGCAGAAAATACTGTGTTAGTTTTAGATATTTCTGCAAGCATGACGACAAAAGATGGATTTAGCACTAGATTTGAAAGAATGCAAAGTGAAGCAAAAAGCAATCTCGATGGAAAAATAAGCATCATTCTTGCGGGTAATGAACCATTTGTTGTATTAGATGGTGGAAAAAAAAGTGATGCAGTATCTATTATAGAAAGTATTATGCCAACTGCATCATTATCAAATATAGGTAATTCAATTCTTACAGCAAATGATATGCTTAAAGAAAAAAAAGGTATTATTGTTGTAATCAGTGATTTTATCGGAACAGAAGGTCTTGAAGCTGATGTTGCAAAGAAAACAGTTGAAGCAAAAGGAAAAACAATCAAATTTATCGACTTAAAAAAAACTAATGCGAAGAGCGTAGGCATTGTTGATTTGCAGTTGGATGATGATAAAGTTATTGCAGCAATACACAATTATAATACTGAAGAAGAAATAGTTACAGTCAAGTTTAATCAAGACTCAACACAGCAAGTGAAAGTTTCTTCTGATATGTCAACAAAAGTTAGTTTTAAACCATTGCAAGGAATTAATAAGCTCTCAATTGATGTAAATAGTGGAAATGATTATTTTCTTTTAGATAATACAGTCTATATAAGTTATCCAGTAATTGAAGAAAAGAAAATATTATTGATATCTAATAAACCTAAAAACGCAATTCTTCCAGCATTACAGGCATACAAAGACAGCTGGAATAGCCATATCTCAATTGATGTTGCAGAGCCGCCAAAACTGCCTATTATAAATCATGATTTAATTATCATAGACGGGTTTGAAAAAACAAAACTTCCAAATGCAGTTATAGAAAATATTGAAAAACTTATTAATAAAGGTAAAACTAATTTAATTGTTACACCACAAGATGATCTTAAAGAAACAAAGATTGCAAAAATATTTCCATTTGAAATTCTAGGCAAAGGCAATGAAACTGAGGTATTTAATCAATTGGCTGTATCTGAAATAACAAAGGATGTTAGTTTTTCAAAAGTAAATAAATATCTACGTGTACGTATTACAGATAATAAACCAATTACATTGGCAGCTACACCTGATAATGATTCAATTATTTTTATAAGCGGTTATGGAGCAGGTTTTATTATGTATTATGGTATTTATGATCAAGAAAGTAATTTTAAATATCAGATATCTTATCCAATATTCTGGCAGCAAACTATTGATTATATGCTGAATAAGCAAAGTCTTCAAACATTGAATTATAAGATTCATGATAAATTATTATACGAAGATGCTATGCAGATACAAACACCAACAAAAAGCATCAAATCAGCTTTGATTGATTTTGATGAAGTTGGCGTATACAAAATAAAAAATAAAGATATTGCTGTAAACTTATTGAATAAAAAAGAATCAAATGTAAATACAGTAAATGATGCAGCAAGCAATGAACAGTTTGATTTAGAAGGATCTCAATCAAAAGAAAAGACTAGACTGCTTCCTTATATCGTCTATGCAATTCTTGCATTTTTGTTTATAGAATTGTTGTACATAAAAGTTCGCGGTGATTTATGATGGATATCAGTATGTTTTTTTCATTGAAGTTTGAAAGGATCTATATGCTTTTCTTATTTATACCGTTATTTGTAATAATGCTTATCTTGTTAATCATTAATTTTGTTCACTTTGATGAAATTGAAAAAAGAAGAAAAAGAAAACAAAGATTCTGGATATTTATCTCACGTTCAGCAATAATTGGATTATTAGTGATTGCATTGACATCCCCTTTTCTGGAGAAGAAAGAATCTAGCGATGGAAATCCAGAGATTGTGCTGCTCTATGATAACTCAAGTTCCATGCAGTTGTATAATCTTGATATTGATGCTTTCAAAAAACAATTAGAAGATAAAGTACCAACACAAGTAAAATATATTGGAAATGAAATCTCTTCGCCGATTGGAGATGAAATATTTAAGCAATTGCATAAAAAGAATCTCTTGCTCATAAGTGATGGAAACAATCAAAAAGGCAGTATTGCACTACATGATGTCGCAGTATTAGCAAATAAATTCAATACCACTATAAATGTGCTTAAACTTGACGAGAATAAAAAAGATACTTCTATAATCATCGATGGTGCAAAGATAGCAATAATCGATACAGAATATCCATTTAAGTTTGCTCTGGATAATCTTAAAGAAACTGGAAGGGTACAAGTTATTGTAGATAATAAAGTAATATTTGATAAAGATGTTTCTGTTGATAAAATACCATTATCATATAAGTTCACAACATTAGGAGATCATATTATTATTGCAAAGTTTATGAGCAAAGATAATAAAGAAGGCAAAGATCATTTTGAGATAAATAATATCTATTACAAAGTTGTTGAGGTTGTTGAAAAGCCAAAAGTACTTTATATCTCTTCAAAAACATCAATTATTGATGATATATTGCAGCTAAGATATAATGTGGTGAAACAAACAACATTGCCGCAATCATTGGATGGTTATTTTGCGATTGTTGTAAATGATAGAATGAATGCAATTACTGAAGAAGAATCAAAAAAAATTGAAAGTTTTGTAGATGATGGAAATGGCTTAGTTGTTATAGGAGGAGAGAATTCATTTAATGTACCATCACATCTTGATCTGCTGCTTCCTGTGCAAATGGGAGCAAAAGAAGAGAAAAATATTGTGTTTAATTTCTTATTATTGCTTGATGCTTCAGGATTTACGCCGGAACAGCTTTCTGCAGAGGAGCAGGTTGCAACACAAATCTTGCTGCAGTTGAATAAAAGAAAAGAAAGAATCAATGCTGGCATTATGAGATTTGCACATGATACTAAGATTATTTCTGATTTTGCAGACATTAGTTTAGCAGATGCAATGGTCAAGAAAATGATTGATTTTGATGATGTTTCAATTATTGAGGGTGTTGTTTGGTACAGGCCAGCTAATCTTGATGTTGGAATTCGAAGAGCTGGAGAAATGTACAAGAATTTCGAGGGAAACAATAATATCATTGTAATTACGGATGGAGCAATCAAAGAGGATGTGCTGTTAGGGGCAATTGAATATATTAAAGCATATCGTGATAAAGGAATAAGGATTCATAGTTATCATCATCAGAGTTTATTTTTGGATGATAATGCATTAATTCCAAGCAGACAAGCTATTTCATCTTATGGCAGAGGATTGTATATTAAGGAGATTACTGATATTGACAAGCTTTTTGAAAAAAATCTCATTATTTCTGATCAAAATCATTGGATTACATATGGACTGCCTAAACTAGATGCAAGTCTTGTAAAATATAACAAAGTAATTCCTACAGCTTATGGGCAGACACTTGTTACAACTGGAACAGGTGTGCCAATAATAACAACAAACAGCTATAATAGGGTTGCTGTTATCTCAACAGATGATGGTACAGAATGGGCGCAGCAACTTTTTTCAAAGAATAATCTTTATTTGTCATATAGAGTATTTGATTGGGCTGTAGGTGATCCAAATAGAAATAAAGAGAGTTATGTAAAAGTTGAAGATGCAATAGTTAATCAAAAAACATTAGTAAACTACAAAGGCAAATCTGCTCCTGTTTCTGACAGATGTAATTTTGTTGCTGTTGAAGATTATTATGAATGTTATATTGTTCCAACAACAATTGGACTTGATGAAATATTAAAAAAGAAATTTAATGTGAATTATCCTGAAGAATATATTGATATGGGTTATAATGAGGATGAGCTTAAAGTTCTTGCTCAGAAAACAAGCGGCAATTTTTTTACAAGCAGTGATATACAAAATATAGTTGAAAAGACCAAAAATAGCGCAAAAGTTGATATTGTTAAAAAGATTTATATAGACTGGTATTTTGTTATTGCTGCTATTATTATATTTTTAACTGAAATAATCATACGTAAGATAGTTGAAAGATTAAGAGATTAGAATGAAATAGATTAAATTGAAATTTGCTAATCTCAAACAGATAAATATAAAAACTAAAAGATTAATAACAAATTGAAAATAAATGATAATTGAAGATAAATAGATTAGATAGGTGTGAATCATGGGTTATATGAAAACTGATGTCAACTTTAAACTTCTTGGGTTAGTCATCCTTGTTGCAACAATTATTGTCATAATTGTAATAATATATCAAGCAAGTTTAGGCAAGATTAATACATCATATTCAACAATTGAGGGGGAGTTAAAATTGACTAATGCAAATCTTACAAAAACCAATAATCTATTGTTAGAATGCAACCAAAAAGCTGAAAATCTGTCCAAAGATATAAATGAAACACAATTGTTTTTAGAAAAAGCGCAAAGTGAATACAATAAAATCTATGAGCAGACTGAAGGGGAATTATCACAGACCGAAAAAGAGTTAAAAGCTCATAAAAATCAGCTCCAAAGTGTAAAAGATCAATTGTCTGCAATAACTAATCAATTTAATAATGCAACATTGCAATTATCTGTCAAAGAAAGTGAAAATACCAAACTCTTAAAAGAGATAGAAGATTTAGATAAGAAAAAAGAAGAATTAAAGAAACTAAAAGATAAACTTGAACATTGTGAAAATGAAGATAATACGCTTGCATGCTATAATGCAGTAAATTGATTTCAATTAAATATCTTTTAGGTGAATATAATAAATTAATTGAGGTGTTTACAATCAAAAAATTCGGAGAAGATGTCTGGAGAATTGTTTTTTTGATTATTGTAGTGCTGCTTATCCTCTTTATTGGCTATAGTTTTGATAATGGAATACAAAAAACTGAAGATATGGTCGGAAAAGCAATTGAGCTATTTGCTAAGCAAAATCAAAAAGAAAGCCAACAAAAGCAGATAAAACCATTTTGTGAAGAATCTGACATAGTTGATACAGCAAATACTGGTTTTAATCCATTTGTAAGAGGTAAGATTGAGTATTATGGCAGAGATTCTATTGATTCAAGTAATCTAATGGCACATACAATAACAAAAATAGATCATTGCAAGAACAAGCAAATGCTGATAGAGTATTCCTGCGAAAATTATCAAAAAAATAATCAGGAATTATTTTCAATAGTTAATTGTGAATTAGGTTGTGATGAACAATTAGGAGTATGTAAAACACAATAAAAAATTATGGTTAAAGAGAGGAAGTTTTTTATATGGAAGAAATAAAGAGTGCATTGCATGAAGTGTATGGGACACAAAATAAAGTAATATTATTAACAACATTCTTAGAATCTGTAGTCGTATTCTTAATAAGTTATACTGTTCTATTGCTTATCAACTTTTTTAAGAATATGTCAATAATAATAGCAATCGGCTATTTTTTGTATAAAAGCTATATGAGAATAAATAATAAATCATTAAGAGATGTTGAAGAGAGAAATCCGTTTCTTGCAGAAAAACTGAGAACTGCTGCAGATACTTTGCTGTTTGATAATTTTATGGTTCAAAAATTAAGGGAAACTGTAATCAGCGATCTTTCGCAAGTAAGATTATCAACATTCATAAATGTCAAGAAATTGTTTAAAATAATCGCAATAATGTGTTTATTAGCAGTGGCAAATATATTCATAGGTATTAACCATCTGCAGATTATTGATCTTGAAGCAATTATCGGCGGGATGGATTTTGATTTCAATCTGAGAGATAAATTATTAAAGGGATATGTATCACAATCATTATTAGATATCAATGCAGATATGAATGATATTAATAAAGATTCGCAAATACAAGAGATTGATGATCTGATGCAGCTGCGTAATCTCAATCTATTGAAAAAAAATGAAAAGCTTCCTGATGATTTGTTTAAGGCATCTGATAAAAGTTTTGAAGAAACTACTTCAAAAAAGAAAAGAATTTATATCAGGAACTACTTTACAAGTATAAGAAAAGCAGAAGTTGGCAATTAATGGTGATTAATAGTTTAAAAAGAGGTTTTTACAATGATTGAAATTGAAAAATTAAAAAGAACATTTGATGCAGTATTTAATGAAACAGATAAGATTATAGTTGGACAAAGAGATATCATAGAACAAGTTCTTGTGGCAATGTTAGCTGATAGCAACGCACTTCTTGAGAGTTATCCTGGATTAGGCAAAACATTAACTGTCAAAACATTATCTCAAGTTATGGATATGAAGTTTACAAGAATCCAATGTACTCCTGATTTAATGCCGTCAGATATTACAGGTACTGAAATTATTGAAGAATCAGGAGGGAAAAGATTCTTTAAATTCCAAGAAGGGCCAGTGTTTTCAAATATCTTATTAACAGATGAAATAAACAGAGCAACGCCAAAAACACAATCAGCTTTGTTAGAGGCAATGCAGGAGAAACAAGTAACTGTAGGAAATAAAACCTATCAGCTGGACAGGCCTTTTTTTGTATTGGCAACACAAAATCCGATTGAACAAGAGGGAACATATCCATTACCTGAAGCGCAAACTGATAGATTTTTGTTGAAAATCAGGGTAGATTATCCAACATTTGATGAAGAAGTTGAAATTGTTAAGAGATATACTAAGATTTTAAAAGAAGATCCAATCAAAAAGATATTAGGAAAAAATTCTTTCTTAGCACTGCAAAAATTTACTAGAGAAGTGCCTATTGCTGATGATTTAGCAAAGGATGTAGTCAAAATTATCAGTTTGACAAGATCAGAAAAAGAATTCATTGAATATGGATCATCACCAAGAGCATCAATTGGGTTAATATTAGCAGCAAAAGCAACAGCATTAATGAATGGAAGAAGCCATGTTAGTGTAAAAGATATTGAAAAGATGGCATATCCTGTTTTACGGCATAGAATTATCTTAAATTTTGAAGCAGAAAGAAAAGGTTTAACAAATGATGATATCATTCGAAAGATTCTTGAAAAAACAATAGGAACAACTGACAAGGAAAAAGTGAAGAAAGAAAAGTAATACATAATATTTTTTAACTATACAAAGCTTTATATACCAGTAAACCTCTAATTTTCAAAAATTATATTATTATTAAAAAAAAGGGGAATGGAACTATCTTAGGCTCAAAAAAAGCACAAGTTACAGTGTTTATCATAATAGGATTAGCTATAGTTGGAGCAGTTCTCGGATTTATTTATCTTTCTAATAAAATAAAGTCAGATGAGTTAATCACTTCAGATAAAGATCCTGTTTCTGCTTATGTTAGACAATGTTTAGCAGAAACAGCAAAAGAAGGATTAGTACTTCTTGGACAGCAAGGCGGGTATATATATCTTGATAATTTTGATACACTATCTGCTACTCTTGATCCAGATAATGCTGAGGTAGTACAATTATATAATGGAGCTGTTAATTTACCTTACTGGCTCTATCAGAAAAAAGGTGATGTTTTGGATAAATCACATATGCCGCAATTGATGAAAGTATCAACAGGCGATAATTCTATGCAGGATCAACTAGAAAGATATATCTCAGAAAAACTTCCTGAATGTACAAATAAATTCAAAGCATTACAAAAAGTAAATGTGATTGTTACAGAAAAAAAAGCACCTATTGAAACAACTGCTGTTTTTGGCGATGAAGAAACAACAATTACTGCAAAATATCAGCTTGAGATACTGCAAAAAGAAAAAGTAACTCAGCTTGACAAATTTGTGGTAACAGTTCCAGCAAGTCCAAAAAGAGCATATAATCTTGCAAAAGATATAACTGTTTATGAGCAAAATAATTATTTTTTGGAAAAGGATACTTTAAATCTAGTACATCTTTATTCTGGAGTTGATGCAGAAAAACTGCCCCCTACTTATGATTTCAGGGTTTCTCAATGCGGGGATATGATCTATTGGAATCATCCTTCTGTTTATGATAAATTTAAAAATATGCTTGTTAATAATATGGTATTCTTTGGTGTTGAAAATACAGATGACAAGAAGATAAAGATAAATGCAGAATTACAACCTGATAAGAAAAATAGAGCAATAGAAAATGGTGTTTTTAATGGATTTATCCACAAGATTTCTGACAATAAGTACAAAGGAATGAATGTTAATTATATTTATCAAAATAATTATCCACTTGCACTTGATCTTGGTTCTGATGGTATTCTTGAGCCAAAAACTATGGACATTAATCTATTATTCTTGAGCATCTGCATGGCAGAGTTTCATTTTGCATATGATTTTTCGTTTCCAGTAATAGCTGCTATTACAGACAAAGAATCAAAGATTGATAATGTGCCATATTTATTCCAGTTTCCTATTAAAGTTATTGTAAAAGATAATTTAGCGCGTGTAAGGTTTAGCGATGTTCTTGGTGGAGCAGCAAAACAACAACAACAGGGAGTAAATGAATGCGGAATTGAGCAGAGAACTTCAGGTGATATCGCTATAACTGTCAAGGATCAATTCAGCAAACCTGTTGATAATGCTCTGGTGTATTTCCAATGTGGTCCAACATTTTTGTATGATTATGACGAAAATAAGACAATAATTGGGGCTACAAAAATAGCTGATAAATGCTTCATCGGAAAAACAGTGCAAGGAAAGCTGACTGCGAAATTCCCACCATGTATTGGCGGCTCGATTATTAATATAAAGGCAAAAGGCTATAGTGAAATTGTAGATAATATGGAGGATATTATCGAGGGAAAATCGTCTTCACCGGAGTTTACAGTCGAGAAACTAAAAGAAGTAGAATTAAATATGCAGAAATATTTTATTGATACAACGCAGGGAATTGCACTAAATGATAAAGGTGAGGTAGTGAAGTGCTCTCCTTTAGGCAGTGCAACAAAACTTGGAAAGAAAGAACAGGTAATGGTAAAATTTGCGAATCTTGATGCTGAAACAGGTGCAATAAAGCCGCCGCCATTTGCGTTGTATACTCCTGGAAACAAGACAACTATTTATCTATTGCCTGGAAAATATGAAGTTGAACTACTCTTGACACGATTTGAAGCTTATCCTGGAGAAATGACCATCAAGAAAAATTCAGAGTCAAAACATATTCCTGCGGCAAGTTTATTTGAAAGTGGGAAAACAATATATTATCCTGAAAAAGATGTGTTATTAAAAACAGCTCTAACTGGAGGAAACAAATTTATCATGGATATCAGCGAAGATCAGTTAGCTAGTGAAAATTCGGTGTTATTATTAACTGTTTTTGACGAAGGACAGCCAAAGATTGTCGAGCAGGTAGGTGTTGCACTACAGCATAGAGAAGGATGTTATGAACTGAATAAGAATATAGCTGAACCTAGATTTGTTAAGGTTGAATAATTATTGGTGATTAAATGAATATGATGCAGTTCAATAAATTTTTTTTAAAGAAAAAAAAATTTATGCATAAATCATTGGCATTATTTATGATTTGTTTAGTTTTAACACTTCCTTTTTTTTCAGCAGGTGCTTTAGCTGTAACAGGGCAGATTGAAGAAGTTGCATATTCAGGTGATGTTGGCATTCCTGGATATATGAATGCAAAAGATGATGCTTTACATGTTCAGATTCTTGCCAGCAAAGATGCAGGTGAAACAACAAATAAAGATATTGTTATTGAATTCAACCAGAAACAAGTTAATGCTGATAAATGTGAAGCAGTAGATGAACTTTCTGGAATCTCAAATAAATATGTCTGCAGTTATACATCAGAAAAAAAATGGTATGCTCCAGGAAAAATGGATCTTATTGTAAAACTAGTTGATAAGCCAACAGTAGCAATATTGGATAGTGAAGTAAAAGAAGTTTTTATTGATGGTTATGGCCCTGAGATCAGTTTAGATATTCCTTCTGGAACAAAAGATAGTTTTACACTTAAATATGATATTAAAGATAAGATATGCAAAGATTGTTCACAGCAATGTGTTGGATTATACCAGATTTTTTTGACAGTCAATGGAAATATTGCAGATCAACAAGATGTTAGTGATCAAAATCTTTGTGATTATTCATTTAATGAAGAAAAATCAATAGGAGATTTAAATCTAGAATTTGGCAAAAACGAAATATGTGTTGTTGCAGTCGACAAATTAGGAAATATTGGCGGCAAAGATAAGAAAAAAGGCGAGTGTAAAACGATCACTGTAGACAGCACTGCGCCAATATTTGATGAAAATTCATTTGTTATCTTCGATGATAAGACTGGGCTTGTTGTTAATTTCAGAAAAGATACTGTAATAACAGCAACAATTAAAGTGAATGTTACTGATGATCAAACTACAATAAAACCGCAAAATGTAGAAGCTGATTTCTCTGCATTAAATCCTGCTTATAAAAGTGAATATAAGGCAATAAAACCAAATCAATGCAAAGAACATGAATTAGAAATCAGCAGTGAGCAATCAATCTCTTTGTATGAATGTACATGGAATAAAATCAAAATCGCTGGCAACTTGGAATCAGATAATATTCCTGTAGCAATTACAGCAAAAGATGCAAGCGAGAATGCTGCAGTCTTTTCGAAAGCTCTTAGTTTACCAATAGATGCAGTTAATCCAAAAGTTGTGAAAATAATTGCATTATCTGAAAATGGACAGCAGATAAAATATCTTAATGGTGATAATAATACAATTGCTTTGCTTATTGATGAACAAGGTGCTGGATTAGCAAAAGCAGATGTTTATATCAAAATAAATGGAAAAGAAAGCAAGGCAGCTCGATGTATTGCAGATAATGGATGGATATGTTTATTTGAAAATGTTCAATCTTTGTCTGGTCAAACTGGTGATTCTAAGCTTGTCTCAGTTGTTGCAGAAAAATCAAGCGATGATATCGGCAATCTTTTTGATGATAAGGGAGATAATAAAGAAATCTTCCTGCTTGATGTAGATGCGCCAGAGTTTCCTTCAAAAAGCATTTCAATAATACCAAAAGGTGTTGAAAGAGATACTCTTGTAAATGGCGATATTGTTGAGATAAAAGCATTGATTAAAGAAAAAGGAGCTGGATTATCAGGAGAAAATGTTTATGCTGATATTACTGCATTTGATCCAAGCTTGGAAGGAGATGCTGCGAGATTGCAGGCAGATGATTGTGCTGTCAAAACAGAAGATGATACAAGTGAAGATGCTACTGTTCCTGCTTCTGCTGCTGTAGATTCTGGAGCAGATGGCGGAATAGATGATGGAACAGATGCTGAGCAAATTCCAGAAGATATGTTTTCTGATGATGAACAATTGTATGAATGTACTTTTGAATATACTGGCAATATTGCAGCACAAGATATTTCATTAGAAATAATTGCAAATGATAATGCAGGCAATCAAAAAAAGAGCAGTGATGATGATGAATATGGTAAAATAAAAGCAGTTGAGGTGGTGCAGAAAAAAGCAGATTTTTTTGCTGATAGTCTTGTAATAAAAGCAGATGAAATCAATAGAAATCATCTTTGGATGAGTGATGCAGGCGCAATTGTTAGAGCTGAGATAACATTGCAAGCGAAAGGCGGAAAAGAGCCGTATGTGCATGGATTTAGATTAGGCACTTGCACTGGAATGATTGATACTGAAAAATCATTAAATGCTTCGACTCCAATAACATTCAATGAATATGGGGTTCCTGAAGTCAAGAATAAAGGAAGAAGAACAAAATTGATATTGTTGACTTTGCCGACAATGGATAAAAAATTATTAAAAGATGCAAAAACATTTATTGTCACTTGCGATGGTGCAATCACGCAATCAAGTTCAAAGAACAGCAATATCTTTTCTCCAGATGAATTATTTCAAGCAGTTGTCACAATTCAAATAGGTTCATCAGTTTATAATCCAGGAGATGCTGCATTGAATAAGATAATTGAAGGAAAAACATTTGTTGATGTGATGGATGCAATCATTAGTGTATTAGAGCCAATTGTTGATATTTTAAGCAAGATCTGCGAGCCTATTAATGATATCAGAACGATTATCAACAATATTTGTGCTATCATAAACAGTATTGCAATAATATTAACTGGTACTCCTTGGGGTGAGATTAGTGGAGCAGCGCAAACTGCGCGAGGAAATGATAATACTTGCACTGAAATAGGCGGGTTTATGGATAAATTATGGCAGGGGTGGACTGGTAAAGATCCTGAACCAGGAGCATGGAATGAGAAAAGCTTTGCAAGTATAGGATATTGGTGTGATTTAGTATTATGTACAAGTTGTTCAGAGCAATGGGGCAGTAATATTCTTAATGGGTGGGGAGGAGATATTATAAGTCCTTCAAGAACATTTGGTAGTAATTTGAAAGATAATCCTGAAGCAGCAAAGGCTGCTGCTGATTTTATACGTCTGCCAGGTGATCCTCCTAATTTAGGTGATTTTACAATTGGAATAAATCTTGATCCACATCAAAGTTTGATTGTCGCATTAATCTGTTCACCTCCTTGCTTGCCAACCATAAAGAATAAACTTACAGCAATGAAACAGATTGCTGTTTCAAATAATGTCTGCAGAAACCTAGCATATAGGACAACAAAAACAGATAAAGCTCCTGCTGATTTTAGTAAATGTGATGGTCTTGTTGGGCAGCAAGTTTGTCAATTTATTGCTGGTGAGTTATGGTATATTGTGCCTGCATTAATAACGCAGTTTGCACAAAAGTGGATATCATATTTCCTAGAAAAAGGTCTGCGTTATATTGGCAATTGCCCTGATGGAATATCAACATCAAGTCCAGGAACAACTCTTTGTATTGTTACAAGATTAGAAATTGCAATTTCAACAGCATTCAAGATAACAGAAACAGCTGCTAAATTCGAGAAATTAGCAAAAGACTTTAGTTTTGATACTAAAAGCGTAGATGATACGCAAAAAGATATTGAAGACGAATATGAAAAAGCTTATGGGGAGATTCCTGAGGAATAAATATAATTCTGCGAACTATCCGTTCAGCAGAAATTAGGCTGGGCATCTGGCAATAGATATTTGGCAATTTTGATATTGGAATTTGGTAAAAGTAAAATACGGTGATAATTATTGATTCAATTCCAACAAAAGAATCTGAAACAGTTGAATTTAAGAAATCGACAAGTGATTTCTTGAAAAATGAGGAATTGGAAATACCTATGTTTAGCCAAACTGGAAATTACTTTGGAATAACATTCAAAAGACCATTATTAGACAAAACAGAAGAAGATTTACCAAAAGTTACTAGGAAGAAGATATTGGAAGATTATTAAAGGTAAAAAACTATGAAAAACTTCAAACGAATGGTTGTAATGATTATTGTAATAATTCTTTTAGTAGCGATAAGCTTATTTGCTGAGCAAAGCAATAATAAAGAGGATTTAGTGGGGAAAACGATTACTCAAAGTACATATGATGAATCAAGTGTTCAACTTAGAGTAATTAATTCAACAACAGGTGCAGAACCATCTTCTGTTCAAGCACAAGATTTATCTTCTAACATAAACAAAGATGGTTCAGTTACATTCAAATCAAAAGATAAAAAACAGAAGTTTATAGTTCCTGCAGGACAAACAGATGTATTTATTTGTGATGAGGATAGATGTGAAAAGCCAACAAAATGTCCTAAATGTAAATTTGAAGAGAAAGATGACAAATATATATTTCTTAATAATGGAGTTCAAGTTGAAACAGATTTAGCTGAAAATGAAAATCCTGAAATTGTTCGAGAGAAGAATGAAAACTTTTGTATGAAAGATATGAGTAAACCACAATGCGAATATGTACGGCAAGGTTTAACTAATGCAGTAAATATTGCAACTGCGCCGTTTAGAGCAGAAGTTGAAAGGGTTGTAGGTTCTTATGTTAATTCACTACTTGATGAAATGTGGATAGGCAGCAATAGAAATTTCATAATGGCATATTGCGGGGCAAAGTATTATGAAAAAGAAGGTTCGCAGATACAAGCGTTTGGCGGCATAGCTGACAGCTGGAAAACACCTGCAAGTTATGGAGTAAGAGATCCAATTGATGTTGTTTATGATGGATTGCTGAGCGGCGAAAGTAATATCATCAAGATGTCAGGAACAAAAGAAGAAGTTACTCCAGAAATGTATCGTTATTCTGGAAGAGTGCAGCTGCTTGGCAATATGCAGTATAGAGTTTATTTTTATAATTCCTGCACTAAACAAAGCTCTTTATTTGAAGGAGGATTTGTAAAAGAAGGGCAATTATCTGCGATTGGAGCGCCAAATTATGATATTCAGCAGTACAATGATTATCTTGCAGGAGCAGCAACAACATTTAACTGCAAAAACGGGCATTGCAGGTTTAATCAACTTTGTGTGAATACAATCAAAACTATAAAAAACGACGATAAAAAAGAAGAAACTACTTGCGTAACACTTGCAAAGAAAAAGTTTTTGACAGCGTTTAAAAATGGAAATGCTGATAAGAGCGGAAGTGTTGAGTGTTGAAAGTATTGTTAAAACTTGTTACCTGTATTCGTACTCAAATGAGAACGGAAGATTTATATATTAGTTCTCTTTACGATACTTATGCAAAACATGGATGATGCCTTAAGACTACTTAATCCTTGGTGGGAAGATGGAAAAGTAAGCGAGGAACTTGCAAAGAGCTACAAAAGAGAATCTTTTAAGAAAATGCAGGAATTTAAAAAATATAAGCAGATAATTATTCTTACAGGATTAAGAAGAGTTGGAAAAACTACTCTTTTATATCAAGCCGTGAAAGAGCTACTCAATGAAATACATGCTAAAAATATATTTTATTTTAGTTTTGATAAAGAGGTTGATGATATAGTAGAACTTTTTGAAAACTATAAAGAATTGACTGGGGTAGATTATAAAAAAGAGAAAATTTCAGTTCTTTTTGATGAGATTACAAAATTTAAACTGTGGGCAAGCGAATTAAAATTAATATATGACGCATGTCCTAATATCAAGTTCTATATTTCTTCATCGAGCAGCATTAATTTAGAAGAAGAGGCTATAAAAAATCTTGCTGGAAGATATTTTCTAATTAATATCTGTCCATTGAATTTCAAAGAATTTTTAGAATTAAGAGGCAAAGAGAAAATAATCAAGAATTATAAATTATACTATAGGGAGATAAAAAGAGAATTTTTTTCTTATTTAAAGAGAAGTTTTCCAGAAACTGTCAGCTGGGATAATGAATTAGTTATTAAAGATTATCTAAGAACAACAATTATAGACAAGATAATCAAGTCAGATATTCCGGAGAGATTTAATAATATCAATAAAAAATTATTGTTTACTCTCTTAGATTTATTCTTTAAGGAGCCAGGTTTTTACCTTGATTATGATAATCTATCAAAAAGTCTAAGGATAAGCAAGAACACATTGTATCCTCATATTTTCTATCTTGAATTCTGCTACTTGATAAGAATTATCAGAAATTTTAGACCAAGCACTTTATCAGCAAGCAGAAAATTGCAAAGAGTTTATCCTTATTGGTGGAATCTTGCATATTGTTATGGAGAGAACAATGATAAAATTATAGAGTCTTTTGTCTTAAGCACAATAGATGGAAATCATTATTGGAGAGATATAGAAAAAGAAATTGATTTTTTAAAAATTGATGGTAAGAATATTATACCTATTGAAGTTAAAAATAAAGAAATAATTGAAGAAAGGGAATTAAATACATTAAGATTATTTATGGATAAATATAAAATAAAAAAATCGCTTGTTTTATATCTCGGTGATGAAAATATAAAAAAGTGTAATTCAGGTGTGATTCAATTTATTCCATTCTGGAAATGGCTGCTCGAAAAGGATAAAAATTAAAAGAATATAAAAAGGAGTTAATCAAAATAATAGGGATATAATGAAAAAAGAGGATAAAAAGGCAGTAATTGTCTTGGTGTTAATTCTGATAGTGTTAGCTGGCTATGTTTTGAGCAATCCAGGAGTTCTATCAACAAAAAGCGAAAATAAAGAGGATTTGGTTGGGATGGCTGGAGAGCCAGTTGTTATAAAAGGAGAAGATTTACATCTGAGTAAACAACCACCTGTTGGTACAATCATAAAAACACCAAGCGGTAACATATTTTTGTATAAAGGAATCAATAAGGGTGTTATTACTTATATACCTTTAACAAAAGATAAAAATACAGGTAATTATGTTACTAATGAAGGAGGTATATCTATAAAATCTAAAGAAGTAGGAGAAGGTACTAAATTAGCTAAATTATGTGGTAGTAAAGGATGCACTGTTTTAGGTGTTGCAAGTATCCATATATTAGGTGTTACAGCTGATCTTACTTACAAGCCAGATCCATCTAAAATTCCTCAAGAGTTTTATCCAAAAGAAGAATCTGCAAAAGAGGTAGAAACTGAAAAACCTGCTGAAATAGGAAAAATTCCACAAGAAAAAAAAACAGATACTTCAGAAGAAACTAAAGAAACATCTGAACCTACTCCTCCACCTGAAGATACAACTCCTGAGCTTAAACCAGCACAGAAACTTTCTGCAGCAGAATCAACAGCAAAAGTTGAAGCATTGCAGGAAAAAGTGTATGCTCAAGATACAAAATCTTTAACTGTAGTTAATCCTGATGAAACAACAACAACATTTACAAAAACAGGAACTGCCTGGGTTGATGATAGTGGTAATAGTTATGATGATACAGATGTTGCTGCTGCGATTGGTAAAGGTTTGTCGTTAGGATATTATACAACTGTGCAATTAGAAACAATAAGTGGAACAGATACAGTATCTGGAGGTGAGCTAACGTTTGTGACACTACCTCCACCAATAGTAATGGAATCTGAAACACAAACGGTTGCTGCGGATTTAGTACTTTCTCAACCAAAAGCAGAACCTCGTGAAGCAGAAGGTGAAACTGCTAAAGGAAAAAGTGGAATAGAAACAATTATTGAAGGACCCGAACCAGTAGAACCAAAAGGTTTTTTTGCAAAAGCAAAAGAATTGTTTGATAAATTATTGCATCCAAAAGAAAGTTCTGAAGAGGAAGAAGTATTAGCTAAACCAAATGATGTAGAAGGTGCTTCTGAAACAGTAGAACCAGAAGATGAGGAAGAACAAGGAACATTTTTTGGTAGTTTATGGAATGAAGTTACTAATTTCTTTTCTTATGGTGATAAAACGCCACAATCTTCTGAAGGAAGTACAGCTGTTTCTGAGAGAACTGATGAGAGTGAACCTGAACCGTCTGAAACAGATGAAAAATCTACAGATGGAGAATCAGATACATCTTCAGCACTAAATCCTTCTACAGGAGAACCAACTCCAAAAACAGAAACTCCTGTTTTACCTGTTGCATCTACTATAGAGCCAGCTTCTACAGGAACACCAACACAATCTGGTGGAGAAACTACTTTGCTAGTTGCTACTGCTGAAACTGCTGAAACTCCATCTCCACCAATAGTAGTATCTGTCCAACCCTCAAGACCTGCAGAAGGTGAACAAAAAGTGGAAGCAAAACCAGCAGAATCAACATCAACTGTCAAAGCACCATCTCTCGACAATGCTTTAGAAGATATGGACGAAAGTATTGTAGATTCAACAATTGAAATTGATGGATTAATATATAAAAAAGAAGCTGATAATAAATGGACAGCAAAACCTGTTCAAGGTGGAACACATACATTAGATGATCAGCAAGTTGCACAAAAATGTAAAGATGATTTATGTAATATTCAATTAAAGTTTGGCAAGCAAAAGAAAACTTATTCATATGATCCTGAAGTAGAAGCAGCTGAAGTAGAAGCTAAACAGAAGAAAGAGTATCAAACAAATATCCTTCTCCAAGTTCTTGCTGGGTTATATGAACCTGATGATGGTATTATTGTTACGTATAATCAAAAAGACGACAGAATCATCTATAAAATTAAAAATGGAAAAACTACAACAACATACGAAGCAGGTAGTGATAGAGAAATCTATAAATGTGTTGATGGTGAATGTACTAAATGTTATGATTGTCAAATATATTCACAAGAAGGAAAAGCTGTATTAAAAGATGGAACAGGAGCAACACACGTTGTTGGAACAAAAACAGCTTCGGAAATAAAAAACGAAGCGGAAGAAAAAGTTGAAGCGCAAGCTGTGGCGCAGATAGAAAAACCTACAGATGAAACTTCTCCAAAATCACCTCCACCTGCCAAAAACTTCGACGATCAAATCAATTCTCTTGATACAGCAGCAGAAGATTCAACTGCTGTTGTTAATGATGTTACTTATACTAAAAATGATAAAGGTGAGTGGGTTGATGCAACAAATGCAGATCACAAGCTTACTGACAAACAAATGAAAAGAAAATGTACAGATAATAATTGTAAATTAAATGTAATAAATACTGATGATTCTAATACTGATGATTCTATTACTATAACAATAACAGAAAACGACAAACCAAAACTAGAGATGCCAAAAGCAGTTGGTGATGATGGTTCTGTTACTTATACAGTAGGGAGTGGTGATGAACAATTAACTTATAAAGTAGCCCCA
>JAGVYW010000034.1 GCA_018303075.1 Candidatus Woesearchaeota archaeon
CTGTGCAAGTTCAGGATTTTCTATTTCATCAATTCGTTCTTTTCCTACTTCTGCCAGCCATCTCTTGAATGGTTCAGCATTTTTACTTGGAATTGACTGGATAAGCCTAAAAACGTCTTTTGTATTACCGGCAAGAACTTGTCTATTTTTACCTGTTTCAGTCAGCATTTCTACATGGGGACAATTTGTCCCTAGGTAACTTCCAAGCTCTTCATCTCTTTTACGGAGCTTTTTTAAATAATCGGTAGAATTAACACTATCTGTTAAAGCCTGGACTATATCAACTAAAGAATAATGCCATTCATCTTTAAACCAAGTTCTTCGGATTTTCTTGCTTTGAAATACTACTAATGCTTTATCTGAATCTGTCATTTTTCAGAAGCACCCCAACTAAATGATATAACTCCTAAATTTACTGTAAAACCAAAGTTCCTTTTAAATTCTGGCTGGTTTTCAACAATATTAATCCCTAACGGAGTAAGTCCCTTAAGTATAAAGTTTTGAACACCATTTACATTGCCTAAAGTAAGAATTATATCTATTGCTCTAATATCTTTAAGATATTTTATTGCTCGGTCTATTTTATTGCCTTCCCATTTAGTAGTTTGTAAAAGTTTGTCGGCACTAACAGACTCATTTTTAATGTAACATGATAAATAAAAAGCAAAATTTCCCCCGCATCCTTTTGAATACCCATTTTAGTTTCCTCCAAAATTAAGTTTTATCAATCACACTGTAATTGATCAATTACACTACCAACAAATTTCTTCCCATCTAAATAATTCTTCAGATTATCTAGATTCCTGCCATTCATCAGAACAACTGTGATTCCAGCTAACATCGCTTGTCTGCTTGCTGCTGGATCAAATGGCACGTTTTTGCCAGGAACCCATTTTTTGCCTGTAATCTCTAACAATTGTTTAAATGTTGTTTTAACAATTTTCTGAGCGTCAGAAAATTGCTTTGGATCTTTGTCATAGAGATAATCAATATTGCTTAGATTAATAACTGTTTTTGCTCCGAGATTTTTTGCTAAATGCACAGCGTCTAAATCACTTGATGAACCAGGCACGTATCCAGCACCTATGATTATTCTTTTATTTGTCTTGATTGTATCTTCTGGATTATCAATTACTTTTTCATAGGCTTCATTTCCAAAAAGAGTTCTTACAAGTTCTGCATTTAGTTTTGTTGCTTTTATACCTATCCTATCAAGTTCTTCTGCAGAAATAACACCTAATTCTTTTGCTGCTTTTTGATATACCCTACAGATATGTCCTCCACCACAGATTAATGCAAATCTTTTTTTTGGAAATGAAAAGAGTAATTGCTTGAATTTTTGCAGAAATTCAATATCTATGTTCTCAGGACATATTAATGAACCACCTAATGATAATACAACTGTTTCAATCATAAAAAACCTCTAACTCATTCCTATAAATGTAACACCAATAATAACAATTATAATCCCTATCCATCTTAATGTATTTGGCTTTTCTCCGAGATACTTTATTGCTAACAATGAAGCCCAGATGTAACTTAATGATGTTATTGGATAAAGAATTGATACTTTTTCATATTGCAATGCCAATATAAATATTATACTTGAAATAAGATATAAACCTACGCCTTTCATTAGATCTGCATTCAGAAAGTTTGCAAAAAACCTCTTTGTAACTCTATCTGAAGCTTTTTTAAAATATAATGAACCACAAGCACCAATTACTGTTGCGATTGCAACGATTCCTATTATTAAAGGATTAGTCATATTGGAACAACCTCACTTTTTTTACTTCCAATACCAATAAATGTAACACCAATGATTATTGCAACAATCCCTATTATCTTTGTAGTTGAAAGAATTTCTCCAAAAAAATATGATGCAAGCAATGCAACCCATATATAACTTGTTGAAATCATAGGATATAAAACTGACAATTCTCCACCACGCAAAGCAATAATCAACAGAACTGCTGCTAATCCATAAAGTATTATACCTATTATTAGATTATAATTTGTGATTAAACTGAGAATGTCAAATTGCAATACATTTGCGCCTTTTTTCAGAAATATCTGAGCAATAGATGTTAAGAATGTTGTAAATATCATCACTACTATTGCCCAGTTTTTAGTCTTAGCCATTTTTTATTCTTTCTCATCGGATAATATTTCTAACATTGCCGCAAAAGCTGGTCGTGTAATAAATACACCAAACGTTACCCCAGCAATTGTTGTAATTGCAAATCCTCGCAATAAACCAGCGCCAGCACTCCATAATGGAATCATTGCAACAACTGTTGTAAAGTATGCTGCCATAATGATAAAAAATGCTTTCTTTAGCTTATCTTTCCAATTACTATAACTTTCTTTTTGTTTTAATAAAGCTTCTTCAGTAATTACTATTTGATCATCTACTCCAGTACCTACTGAAACAATAATTGCTGCAATTGCAGCCAAGTCAAGATTCCAGCCTACAAGAGCTGCAAATGCTAAAATCAATACAATCTCACTAGCCATTGTAATGATCATCGGAATTGAAATTGTAAGTTTTCTGTATCTTATGTAGATTACAACAGCTACTGCAAGAATTGAAAATAATGCTATCCTAATTGCATTTTGTGTTAGTTCCTTTCCTAATAAAGGAGATAATGTATCAATCTTGACAATTTCAAGTTTAACAGGCAGACTTCCTGTGATTAAGATTGTTTGCAACCGTTTCATATTTTTACCAGAGTTTGCGATTGCTTCTTGTTGTGTTCTTCCAACACCCGGGCCAGAAATTGCAATATTTGTTTCTGCTTTTCCTTTCAATGAACTTCCAATACGCAAACTGTCTACTAATTCTCCATCTAAAAAGAAATCAATATTTTCACTAAGATAATCACCATCTATAATATCTAATGTTTTTGTTGCATCTGCTTGTTTCTGTGCAGATTCTTGGCTTAATGTAATTGAAAATGAGAATGTACATTGATAATCACCAGTACCAACTTTGCCACAAGGTGAACGTGGATCAACAACAAAACTACAATCTGGTGTTCTACAAACATTTTTTATATCTTTTCCACCCATAAATACTGTTTTGTTGCTTACCTTTGCTTCAAATACACCTTGCTTTGCAATAAGTTCTTTAATATCATCTTCTGTAACACCAGCTATTTCCACGACAATATATTGATTACCTGTACTAAAGTCTCCAGCACTTCGAATAATAAGATCGCTTAATCCATAAACGTTTAATCGCTGTTTGAGATTATCAATAATTATTGAGATTTCTTCTTCAGATACAGTTTTCTCTGTTTTTAATAAAACTCTAGTACCACCTTCTAAATCAAGGCCTTTTCGTAAATTATTGCTTTGTGCATTATATACAGATAATCCTAATTCTTCAACACCATTTGTTTCATTTAGAATCTTTTGAACTTCTATCTTTTTTTCAACAATCTTGCTTTTTTCAACAATTGTACCATTGATTGTTTCGTTAAAAAATACTGTTTGATTGATAATCTTTGTTTCAGTTTCATTTAATAGAGTGATTTTATAGATTGGTTTTACTAATAATGTATACTCTCTTTCTTTTGCAAAAAAGTAGAATTTTCTATTACCATTAGTATCAATATCAAAATGAGTCTTTGTTTTAATGCTTACTAAATCTTCTGGCTGTAAATCACTTACTGCTTTTGTATAATCTGTAAAATCATGAATAGCTTTTCCATCTATTTCATAGATAATCTCCTTATATACAGGTTTATCTAAAGCCATTGGACTAATAAACCCAGCATAAGCTGCTGCAGAATTTCTAACAACACTCCTGATTGCAACACCTTCTTGTGAGAATTTTGGATGTATAACAAAAACTGCTAATATCAATAACACTAATAATATGATTATTCTTGTGTTTGTAAACAATTTTTTAATTTTCGTTTTCATGTTTTTCTTTCCTTTCTAAATAAAGCCTCAATATTGCTACATTCTGAATCCATGTAGTGAATAAATCTACAATCAATCCAATTAATAATATAAGCATAATCTGACTAATTACTTCAGATTTTGAAAGTATTAAGCCAACTGCAACAGCAGCGATTGAACAAAATGTCATCAATGTCCCAATCTTAATTGCATTGTATATCCTGTCCATAACTGAACCTTCTTTTCTTTTTAATACTTTGATAGTTAGTAAAATATCAGTGTCAACACTGAATCCAATAACTAATAAAAATGCAACAATACCTGAGGCAGATATCTTAATTCCCATTAAATTAATAATTGCAAGTGTTATAACAATATCTGATAATGCAGAAAGCATGACAGCTAATGAAGGGATTGGTATTCTAAAATATAAGAATACAACAATACCCATTGCAAAAAAAGCAATTAACAATGCTATGACAGTATCACGAAAAAAACTATCCCCTAATGAAGGCCCTGTTACTTCTATAGTAAATTTATCTTTCTTTAATCCTGTAATTTTTTCAATATGAGAAATAAATGATTCAATTTCAGCAGTATCTGTTATGTCTGCTTCAATTATTAAGCTGTTCTGTAATTCATCAATACTTAGAACTCTTACTTGAATTTCTTTTCCAAAGTTATTGTATAACTGCGTCTTAATATATTCATAATCAAGCCATTTCTCTGTAAGAATCGTTACTGTCAACCCACCTTTAATTGAAACACCTTTGTGCAGAAAATCTCCTGTTGCTGCATATTGATAGCCAATCTGAACAAAAGAAAGAAATAATATAAATAGAACAATACCAAACAATAGCTTGTACTTTGATTCGTAAATATGCTTAACTTTTGAGAGTAAGCTTGCTTTTTCTACACTCTTTTCTTCTTGTTGATCAGTCATATAATCCCCATATAATAAACGAAATATTAAACCAATTACTTGCTAACAGAACTAGCTCTGATTAATAAAGTTTTTGGATAATCTTTAATATTAGTATATATCCTAGATTACTATGGCTAATCAAATGAATAATATTAAGATACTTGGAACATCACACATAGCTAAACAAAGTGTTGAAGATGTACGAAAAGCTATAGAAGAATTTCATCCTGAGATTGTTGCTGTTGAACTTGATTCAAAACGATATCTTTCATTATTGGATGAGAAAAAAAGAAAGAAATCAAAATTCTCTTTTGCAGCAATTCCAAAAATTGGTTTGAAGGGCTATCTTTTTGGAATTATTGGTTCATATGCTTCAAAAAAATTAGGCAATGTTGTTGGAGCTACTCCTGGTGATGAAATGTTAACAGCAATAAAAGAAGCAAAAAAACGTAATCTTGAAGTTGCTTTAATCGATCAAGATATTGAGATTACATTATCAAGATTCTCAAAAGCTTTGAGCTGGAAAGAAAAATGGATGTTTTTGAAAGATATATTTAACTCAATTTTTAGAAAGAAGAAAGTGCTTGCTGAATACAAAGAACTTGGCTTGGATCTAGAAACACTTGACTTAACACAAGTTCCATCTAATAAATTCATTACAATTTTAACTACAGCAATGAAAAAGAAATATCCTAATATTTATCGTGTATTAGTGAGTGAGAGAAATAGTTTCATGGTTAGAACATTAGTTAAAATGCGCAAAAAGTATCCTGAAAAGAAGATAATAGCGGTAGTTGGCGCAGGACATGTCGAAGGAATGGAGAAAGAATTGTTGAGGTATGAGTTTGTTTGAATTGAAAAAATAATGTTAATCATCAAACTAATCTTCTAAACTCTACCAAAATTAAGAACTAAAAAATAAGTAGCTTCAGATTGCGGCATTGCTGTAGGAGATTTGTAATTGTTGATATGTGTTCCGTCAGCTTTTACTTGCCAGTCTGTTTCTTTGAATGTAGAATCTGCATCAAATTGTTTCCAATCTTCATGCCTTCTCTATCATCTGGAGAAAAAATCTGGTAGGCTGTTCCTGTTGATGTTATGAATCTTGCTTGAGTAATTAGAAAACGATCATTGTTATAAAAATATATTATCTTTTCGGGATTTGGTTCAGATGATTGTACTTCAGTACTCCAAGGAACTAACGTAATATCATATGCAGTTAAACCATGATCTTCTGCAAGCTTTCTATATTTTGCATTTGTTGCAGGAATAGATTGAATAAGACGAAAATTGAATAAGACGAAAAGCAAACATTCAACAAAAAGCAAAGTGGAAAGAGTTATTACAAAAAGCACTAAAACAGCCGATACTTCAACAGCCATAGTTTAACACCATAAGACTTACCGATACCCCCCTACAGGGTATTGGTAAGTCTGAGGCTGTTAAATAACGGCTGATAAGTTGAGGGAGTTTAATTAAATAAATTCTTTTAATCCTTTTTGTATTATTTCATTAATTTTATCTTTTTGATTTATTTTAGTTTTTATTTTTTCATTTTCTTCTCTTTTTAATTTCCACCATTTTATTTCAGGTGTAACTTCATAAAATCTATTTCTACCCTCAGCATATTTAAATCTAACGGCAGATATTTTTATTAATTTCGGGATATATTTAGATGAAATATTAGTTAATCTTTTTTTAGTTAATTCAGATAATTGTGTTGGTGTTATATGTTTATTTTCAAGAATTGTTAATAATATATCTCTTTCAATATCTGTTAATTTTTTCATAAACATTTCATTAACTTTTTGAAACAAAATATCCCTTAAATTATCTTCTGCAATTTGTATTGGTAGATTATATGGTTGTAATGATAATACACAACTCATCAAACTATTTAATATTTCTCTTATATTTCCATCATGAAGCTCAAATAATATTCTTAATGCATCTTCTGTATGAGGTATAATAATCGGTATGCTTTCATTTATTCTTAATTTATTTATTCTCTCTTTTAAAATATTTTTAATATCATCATAAGAAAAAGAAGTAACTTCTAATGCTGGTGTTAAAAATATCTGACTTAATCTTGGTTTAGAATTTACTATTGCTGGAAGAAATTGGTCACCAACAAATATAAAAACAACATTTTTGGTTAGTAAAAAATCTCTTATTTCAGAAAGCATATCAATTAATCCTTCCGTATCTTCTATATTATCTAAATTATCAAAATGTATTATAACTCCCTTATAAATAGGATGGACTATTTGTTTAACTACTTCCTTAAATAAATCAATAAGGCGTTGTCTATTAAGTTGTGTAATATTTGCTAAGTCATGTGATAATTCACCATATTTTGTTAATTCATATAATGCTTCTAATTTAGAAATAGTATCCTCATTTAATAATTGTTTTTTTGTTCTTTTTACTTCATCATAAATAACACTTAAAGTAAGAATTATTAATTCATTCGTTTCCATTACTTTATTTAATTCTATTTCTCGTATTGGTGTAAAAAATTCATTTTTAGAAGCTTCATTTCTTACAAAGTTTACAAGAGATGTTTTACCAATACCTGCTTCACCAATAATCATAAATCTAATATCGCTTCCCATCTCTATTACTCTTTTTAATTCCTCACTTTCTTTTTTTCTTCCAATAAAAGAAGAAATAGGTATATTCTCCCCTTCTATTGTTAATGGAGCATTAAAATAAGGATTATCTCTTATCCCATATTTTCTCCATGTTAAATGAAATTCAGACATAATATTAGTGTGATATACTAATATATAAAGGTTATTATAGTACAATATATGTATAATTAAACATAAATCTTTATATATTAGTACTGTTTTATAATACTATCAATTGTATATTATAATATTGATGTAATATTTTAAGTTGATTATAATATATGGATGTGTTAATTATGGAAAACTCAAAATATAAGATTAGGAAACAAAAGAGCATAGAAATGTTAAACATGGTTCATTTAACTATGAAAAATCTGTTAGAAAAGAGTTTGCGACTTATCAAAATCCAAAACCGCATATAGGTATGTATCAATCAGAGCAAAGGATTCAAGCAACAACAACATAGAGAGGTTTCATGGCACTTTTAGGCAAAGAGATAAGGTAATGAAAGGATTTAAGGGGAATCAAAAGCAATATGCTGAAAATTTCAAGACATACTATAATTTTGTAAAACAGCATAGCAGTTTAGGAATGACGCCTGCACAGAAAGCTAATATTGAGCAAAAAGCAGAGTGGAAAGAGTTATTACAAAAAGCACTAAAACCGCCGATACTTAACAGCCATAGTTTAACACCATAAGACTTACCGATACCCCCCTACAGCAAACTATATAAACATCTTCTTTCATAAAACTTCTTATGGGCGAATTTGCATATAGGATCAAGCGTTTTTTTAGATTTACACCCAGAGAGATGTTTGAATTAGCAATAACTATCATTGTTGTTGGCTTTATCTTTGCATATAATGACAAACAAGAAGTATTTAGTACAACTTATTGGATATATAATCTTCTCAAAATGATCTTGATTGTTGCAATTGCAGTCATATTACATGAGATTGGTCATAAAGTTGCAGCGTTATACATCGGAATGCGAACAGAATATCAGATGTGGCCAACTGGTTTATTGATTGGCATTTTGTTTACTTTTATAACTAATGGAAAATGGTATGTTGTTTTGCCTGGAGGAATGTTACTGCATCATCTTTCAATACAAAGAATAGGTCACTTTAGGTATGGATTAAATTATTTTACCCAAGGAATGTTGGCAGTTGCTGGACCCATGACTAATTTGATATTTGCAACATTTTTTAAGACATTATCTTTGTTAGGAATATTCCCAGCATTTTTCGATGTCATGACATTTATCAATCTATATTATGCAGTGTTTACAATGCTGCCATTGCCAAGACTTGATGGGATACATTTGTTTTTTGCAACACGAATGATTTATGTGTTTTTCTTTAGCTCATTGCTAGGGTATATTATTTTATATACATTAGGTATTTATTCATTGATATTTGCATTTTTGTTTGGAGCATTGTGCTGGTTATTATTTTATCTGTACATAGAAACTAAAACAGTACCATTACCTTAAATAGAATTTTGTGGTAAAAAAGATAATTGAAAAAAGGAGTTGTTTAGATGGATAAAAAAGCAAGCGGTGGAGGATTTTTCCTATTTAAAGAGCAATGGCCAGAGTTATTTAGCTTGTTTTTGTTAGTTGTTGGATTTGTTGTTGCATTGTTTTCAAAAAGTGCAGCAATTACTTATATAATGATAATTGTATGCGGATTAGTTTCCGGAAGAATGCTGTTTTTTAGAAAATATAGAATGAAAATGTTATTTTATATGGTGACTGCTGCATTTCTTATTGGATTTATCATAGGAAGTTTTTATGGTGAAACAAGATATATTGTTGTGTTCTATATAATTGGAAATTATGTTGGCTATTTCTTGCATAAGGAAGCTTATTTGTGAAGAAGATGGAAGAAAAAAATAAGAAGAATTTATTTCATACATCTATTAACAAGAGTTGAGAGATTCCTTGATAATGTTTCTTCTCCAAATGCCTGCTTAATTCTCTTAACAAGTACAGATTCATAATCTTTTTGCCCTTTGTCAATATAACTTAATGCACCTGCTTCAAATAATTCTTCAGGACCTCGCTGCTGAACAAAACCAGGTTCAGCACTTAAGATTAAACGATATGTTGCAGGTATTTGTTGCGCAACATATTTCAGAAGCTGAAAACCATTAATTCCACCCATTTTGGCATCTGAGACAATAACAATAATACCCTCTTGATATATCTGAGAAAGACTTTTATCTTCTGGAAGTGTTATATCTGCTGTAAGATATGCTTCTTGATCAGCAATAGAAAGTGCATCTCTATCATAATCTCCGTTCATATTTCTTGTAGCACGCTCTTTAAGTAAAGCTGTAGTATCACTATTACGATTATCTCTATACGAATCAATCAATTCTCTTGCAATATATGGTGATGAAACAGCAATAACTGAGAAATGTTCAACAAGTGCTAAATATGTCTGTACACCCATTACCATATCTTTGTTATCATCAACCATTACAATATTATATTTACTAAAATCAGGAATTGTTCGACTGAATGGATCAAATGTAATTATATATTTTGTTAACATTTCTCTTCTTTGATTGCTTAATCTTCTTTCACTCATTTTTATCCCCCCATATATGATATTAATAAATAAAAAGATTAAAATGTATTAACATGTTTTCTATAATATTTTGCAAATTCTGAAAGATTTCTTGCGAATATTTCATCACCAAAAACACTTTTTATTTTTGCAACAAGTGTAGTTTCATAATCAGATATTCCTTTATTGATATAACCAATTGCACATGCTTTAAACAATTCTTCAGGATTTCGTTGCTGAGTAAAACCAGGTTCAGCACTTAAGATTAAACGAAATGTATCAGGTATTTCTTGTGCAGCAAAATCAAGAAGTTGGAAACCATTAATTCCTCCCATTTTTGCATCTGATACAATTAACACAATACCTTCATGATAGATCTGAGAGAGAACCTTACCTTCAGGTAATAATAAATCTGCTTTTTTATATAGATTATAATCCTTATCAGCAAGTTTTCCTTTTTTCTTAGATTCATCCATCTCAATAATGGCACGTGCAATTAATGCTTCTGGTGTAATACTTATTTCATCTCCTTTATATGATTTGATCAATTCTTTTGCAATATATGGCGATGCTGTTGCAGCAACTGAAAATGTTTCTAATACACTTAGATATGTACTCAAAGAATTTATAATATCCGGTGAATCATCAACTAATAATATATTGAACTTAGAGAAATTAGGTTCTTCACGATAAAATGATGGACTTAAAACATATATTTGTTGTCTCATTAACGCAATTACTCTATTATCTAATCTTCTATCTTGTTCCATTTTATTTCACCCCTAAAGGTATATAAATTTTAAATTCTGCTCCATTTCCAGAACTATATTGATAATTTCTAAACTCAATTCTGCCATGCATTTCTTCAATTATTTTCTTACATCTGTATAATCCAAGCCCTGTTCCTCCAGTACCTACACTTTCTTGTCTTTTAGTTGTAAAGAAAGGGGTAAATATCTTTTGAATATAATCCTCTCTAATTCCGCCACCTGTATCTTGTATTGTTAGTATAACATATTCTTTATTAGTTGTAGTAGTAATTGTAAGTTTTTTTTCTTCTTTATCACTCATTGCTTCAAATGCGTTATTAAAATGATTAGTCAACAATTGAATTATATCTGTCTTATTACAATAAATAGGATGTAGATCATATTGATAAAACGTAGCAATTTCATAACCCTGCTCTGTATAAGGATTAATTTTCAATGTTGTATCACAAAGATCATTTAAGTTATATGATTCTTTATTATCACTTATTCTTGTTGAACTTCTAAAGATAGTAACTACAGCTTTAGCTTGATCTATTGATCCAATTGCACTATCTAAAAATGTAATTGCTTTATTTGGATCTTTTGAAATCAATGCTTTTACGATACGGAGATGAGTTCCTGCTGCAGCAAGTGGATTATTTATTTCATGTGCAAAACTTGTTCCTAAAAGACCAATTGCTGCTAATCTTTCATTTTTATTAGCTACCTCTAATGCTTGCTGTAACTCTTTTTCTCTTTGATGTACTAAACCATTCAATCGTGCAATTTCAATTCTATCTTTTTCTCTTTCAAATGTCGCACCTTCACTAATAATCTCATTAAATCTTTGTTTTCTATATCTATTCTCAACATATGTACTTATAGTATTTTGGATTAATTTACGAACTGCTTCAAAAAATCTTCCATAATGTGTAACTGCTCTTCTTTCATACCAGCGCAAACCAAATGAAGATGTTTCTGCATTATAAACAATATCATTAAGAGCAAATTTTCCCTCATTATCTGTCTCACCTATAGAAATCTTGGTACTTTCAATAGGATTCCATGCTTCATCAACTTGCGTCCTAAGAACTGTATTTTTATCAGTTGAATATCTATAGATTGCATCTCCTTCAGCTAAAAGCAGCCCATCAATATTTATTGCAGCAGTAACTGGTTTTACGCTTGAAAGAGTTTCAACTGAAATTTCTCTTAATAATTGCTGTAATTCTTTACTATGACTGCTTCTTTTCTGCATTTCACTGAAGATGCGAGGTGCTCTTTCAAAATATTTGAGTACTTTAAATATAGCTTTTTCAAACAGCCCAAAAGTATAACCCCATTCATGATAATTAGGGCGCACTCCAAGAATATCGCTCCATATGACATCAGCTGTAAATTGCTCAATCCCAGGTGCACCATCTATTTGAGCAGAAATAATTGGTAAAGTTGTTGTTCCCCAACAATTATTAAAGTAATTACGCGTCAAACCTGAAGAAAGATATAAGAAAGTTGCTATGTCTTTAGAAAATATTGCTAATGTTTTTGCTTCATTTAAAACATTTGTTTCAGAAGCATATCTACCCATATTAATTCCAAACATATGATCTTTTGTTAGAAATGTTAATGCGTCAATAATCTTTCTCGCTGAACGTAAGCCAAGCCACCCTTTTTTGTCTTTAAATTGCTCATTTTCGAAACCTAGTCCATTTAAACATTGATTGATTTCTTCTTTTGTCTTTCCTATTGAGAGAGCATAAGCAATTGCCTGCATAATATTTCGATTATTAATTGCATTATTTTGCAGGGTATCTTTTACTTTGTTTATTTCAAAGCTTAAATCAAAAAGTGTTTTTGTAGGAATTGGAACAGATAAATTATCTTGTGTTCGAGGATCTATTCCGAAATTAACAAGAATATGTCGTACAACACGCTCGCCATCGTTTGTGCCAAGAATATCATCAATACTCGTAGCTAATACTTTTCCATGTTCATACAACTCACCTAAACTTGTATAAGTCTCCATAATACTACCCAAGAATGATAACTCATATTTAAATATTATTCTTTGTAAGACTATCTGATGGAAATCATTGTTTCTCTGACAAATGATGTAAAGCAATTTGTTCATGTTGCTGAAGAGATATTCAAAGATATATCAAGCTACAATTATTATAAAGATGAAGAGTCAATTCAGAAGTTCTTTTCCTCTAAAAATCCTTTTTGGCAGCATGCTGAATATAAACTATTTATTGCAATGCAGGATAATCAAGCAGTTGGAAGAATGGCTGTCATAATTGATTCTGCGTATAATAAAGAAAATTTTGCAAAGCAAAATTTTCTTAAGCCAGGCAATCAGAACAATTGGGATTTTGGAGGAAAATTGCGAAAACTGAATTTTGCAGAATTCTCTAACCAAAAAACTGCATTTTTTGGGTTTTTTGAAGTGGAAAATAATTTTGTTATCACAAAATTATTTTTTAGAGAAGCTTTGAGATACTTAAAGAAAAAGAAGATAAGGAAACTTATTGGACCAATTGATGGAAATATGTTCAATAATGTTGGATTACTGCAGAATAATTTTTCTTTACTGCCTGAAATGTACATGCCAACAAATCCTGCGTATTATCTTGAACATCTTGAAAAGCTGAAGATGAAAAAACACATTGATATATTGGCTTACACTATTTATCTTCCTAATTATCAAGCTCAGCAGAATAAAAACCCTGACATAAGAATTGTAAAGTTCAATAAAAAAGAATTTGACACAAAAATAAAGGCTGTTTTTGATATTTATTCTGAAGCATATGGCAAGACAAAGCATTGGTTGTATTATCCATTATCTTTTGAAGAGTTTTATTATCAAGTGAAAGATCTTAAAGAAGTATTAGATGGAGAACTAACATTGGTTCTTTATTATAAAAATGCTCCTGTTGGTTTTGTTTATTGTATTCCTAATTATAATTTGATTGCTGATAAAATAACTGCAAAATCAAAATTCTTTCAGATGCTGCAATTTCTTTGGTATAAACAAACAATCAAAGAAGCACGATTGATATTAATCTGCATTCTTCCAAATGATGAACATAAAAGGTTTGGAACAATTCTTGCGAATAAATTGTTGTTGAATCTTAAAAAGAAAGGTTTTACTAACTGCGAATATTCTTGGGTGTTGGAAACAAATACTGCATCAAGACATTTGGCTGAAAAATTGAGCGGAAAAGTAAAGAATCTGTATAGAGTATATGAGATGAATTTGTGAATTCATTTAGTTTATAATTCCTCTTTTCTGACTAAAGGAAGCAAAGAATATTCTCGTGCTTCGACATCAGTCCCAATATTTTAATAAATCAGAAAACTCTCCTGAGTATTTTATTGGAACTAAAACAACTCTTCTCTTATTATTAGTTAATAAATAGTTTTATTAACTAATTAATTATATCTGATCATTATGGGCAGTGCAATAGAATTCAATGATACATTACAATTAACAACAGAGCAAGGTTTCCCTAGAGAATTGATTCTTGCTGCACATCTGAAAAAATCGTTGACTGCAGCAGATTTTGAAGGCAAAGTTTTTCAGTTCCATAAACAAAATATGAGATTATATCATCCTGCACCAACACGAGTTTTTCTTGCACATAATATTGACGGCAAATGGCTGCATTGGGGAAAGGTGCATATTCTTGAGCAGACAATTCATGCTGAAACGCAATCAACTTCAGGAAAGTTTAGAATTGTACAAATTTATTCTCTTGAGTTTATGAAAGTGAAAAATAAAGAAGATGTTGATGTGGATAAGCAATTTGATTTCTGAGTAATTATATAACTCTTTTTATAATCGTTCTTTTCTAGAAAAATTTAAATATACAATGCATTAAAGTCAAATGAATAAATATTTAAATACTTTAAGCTCCCTAAGACTATGATTGATGAGAAAGTAGTAAGAAATTATATAGCTGAATTATTATCCAAATATGAAGCATTACCAAACAAGTATAATGAATCAGAAAAGCGAACAGAAGAATTTATCAGACCGTTATTAGAATTATTTGAATGGCATTGGCTAACAAGCGAGGTTATGCCTCAACAAATAGTAAAGACTGCAATTAAAACAACAAGAGTAGATTATGCATTTAGAAAAAGTGGAGAATTAAGGCCTTCATTTCTTATTGAAGCAAAAAGGTTTTCTGATGGTCTAACAAGTCAAGGAAATATTACTCAAGTTCTCAATTATGGAAAAAATAGCGGTATTAGATGGATAGTTCTAACTAACTTTGTAAAATGGAGAGTTTTCAATTCTGATTATTTTGATGACTCTGAAAATGCAGAAATTTTTGAATTTAGTTTAGCTGAGTGTTTGACTGATTCAGAAAGATTAAGTTGGTTATTGCTGTTCTCTAAAGATAATGGTGGAGTTGCTTTAGATGAATATGCCAAGATGCATAAAAAGTGGAAAGAGAGTGCAGATATAGAAGAGTTATTGACTGAACAACTTCTGTTGGTCAGGAAGAAATTAGGCAATGCTATAAAAGAACAAAATCTCCCAAAATTTGATACAGGACAAGATATAGATGCAGAAATTGATGCATGTGTTCAAACTATTCTCGATAGAATTATCTTTTGCAGAATGTTAGAAGACAGCGGGGGAGATTCTGAAAGAAAACTTATGGATGTATTAGAAAAATGGCAGATAGGTGATAAACGCATACAGTTTTATAAAGATTTTTTATGTCCTTTCTTTCTTAAAATGCATGACAAATATGATAGTACAATCTTTGATTTAGATAGGGTTGATAGATTAGTAATAAAAAACGATGATTTTATTATGATATTGCAATCTTTTTATACTGACCAAAAAACTGGGTTAAGATATAATTTCGCTGCAATAAATTCTGATATATTAGGGCATGCATATGAAAATTATCTTTCATATAGAGCTACAGCTAAAAGAAAAGGAGTTGAGGAAGAAAAATTCAAAAGGAAACAGGGAGGAATATATTACACTAAAGAATTCCTAGTTGAGTTTTTAGTGGATAATACTTTAGGAAAACGCTTGAGAGAATGTAAAACGATAAACGATGTATTAGCAATACGTGTATTAGATCCAGCATGTGGTTCTGGAACATTCCTTGTTAGGGCTTTTGAAGAGTTTAAAAGATGGTTTCAAAATAGGCAAAAAGTTTCTAAAGATAAAGATGATGATGCAGGATTGGTAAATTTTTTAGACCATGTTTTAGAAAACTGTATTTATGGTATTGATTTAGACCCTAGAGCAGTAAGGCTTACTAGATTAAATATGTTTCTTAGATCAACTCAAACTCCAAAACCGCTTCCGAAATTAAATATCATAGAGAGGAATTCACTTATCTGGGACAATGATGATTCTCATGCATTTAAGATTGAGGAAGACTTTCCACTTGTTGCAGAAACAGGCGGTTTTGATATAGTGCTTGGAAATCCCCCCTGGGAAAAGTGGAAGCCAGATTCGCAAGAATTTTTTGAACAGCATGATCAAGGATTTAAAAGCTTGACTACACAAAAAGCAAAAAAAAGAATGGAAGAATTAATGAAAAATAGACCTATACTGAAAAAGTTATGGAAAGAAAAATTATATCAATATGAATTCTATTCAACAATATTCAGGAAAAATTATCATTGGCAGAGTTCAGATGCAAATGGCAGAAAAGTTTCTGGCGACTTAGACTTATACAAGATATTTACAGAACGAGCACATCAACTTATTAAGAATAGTGGATTAGTTGGCTTTGTAGTACCTAGCGGGATTTATACAGACTTAGGAGCTAAAGGATTAAGAACAATGCTGTTTGAAAAGTCGAAGATAAATTGTATATATGGTTTTGAAAATAGGAGATTTATATTTCCGAATATTGATCAAAGATATAAATTTGTATTGTTGATTTATGAGAAGGGAGGGAAAACTAAAGAATTCCCTTGTGCTTTCTTCTTACACAGAGTGGAGGATTTGTATAAAGCTGTGCAAGATCCGACTATTATTAATATAGAATTTATAAAAAAGTCATCACCTACGTCTTGGAATATCTTAGAGATAAAAACTCCGGAAGATTATAAACTTGTACAAAAGTTATTAAAATCTCCTCCTTTAGGTCAAAAAATTAATGGAACATGGAATGTTGCTATGCAAAGCGGATTTCATATGACTAATGACAGCCACTTATTCAAAATAGAATCATTGACAGGCATACCTCTGCTTGAAGGGAAAAATATAGAACAATTCACACATCAATGGAAAGAAGCGCCTATATCAAGATATAGAATAAATGAAAAAGATATATTAGCTAATTTAAATAATGATAAATTATATTATAAGGATTATTGGATGGCTTATAGACTCATAGCCAGTTCAACAAATTACAGAACATTTATTTCAACAATTGTTCCGCCAGGATATGTCTGCGGGCATTCAATTGCTATCGTTAAGCTGCCTGACATTAAGCAGTTATGCTTTTTGGTAGGTGTTATGAATAGTTTTATTGTCGACTATTTTATTAGACAAAAGGTTAGTGCAAACGTAACAATGTTTAATTTTTTAGAGACTCCTGTACCTAGACTATCTTCTGGAAAAGAGTTTGATTTCATAGTGAGAAAAGTTGCACAACTAGTATCTATAACAGAAGAATTTACAGAGTTAAAAAAGTTGACAAATATATCTGTAGGATTAACAAAAGAGACAGACAGAGCATTAGCAAGGGCGCAATTAGATGTGGCTGTAGCGCATCTATACGATGTAACTAAAGAAGAGTTAGAATACATACTAAAACAATTTCCTGCTGTAGACCAAAAACAGAAAGAATTAGTTTTGAGTCAGTATTGAATTTCTCCAACAATAATATTACTTTTTAAACAACACTCAACTCCTTCCCAACTTTCTCAAACACTCTTAAAACATTATCTAAATCTTTCTTCGTATGTGTTGCCATGACGCAGCAGCGTAATCTTCCTGCATCTTTTGGCACTGCTGGATAAACAATTGGACAGACAAATACTCCAAGATCATTGCATTTCTTTGCAAATCTGAATGTTTTAATAACACTGCCAATCATTACAGGAATAATTGCTGTATCTTTGCTCATGAGTGTGTTGAAACCTAATCTTTTAACTCCAGTTAAAAAATAACTGATGTTATTTTTTAATTGTTTGTGCCGTTTTGTATCTTTTTCAATAATATCAAATGCTGCAATTGCTGAAGCACAAACACTTGGTGGTAATGCTGCAGAAAAAACAAATCCATGTGCACTATAACGCAGATAAGTAATCATCTCTTTTTTTCCAGCAATATAGCCGCCTATTGCTGGAATTGCTTTGCTCAAGGTTCCCATCCAAATATCAATGTCAGCTGACTTTAAGTTAAAATATTCTTTTAATCCCTTACCATGCTCTCCTAATACACCAAGAGAATGAGCTTCATCAACCATTGTAAAAGCTTTGTATTTTTTTGCAAGTCTTATTATTTCAGGAATGTCAGCGATATCACCATCCATACTATAAACAGCATCAACAACTATCAATATTCGTTTGTATCTCTTAATATTATCCTGCAGTATGGTTTCTAATTCATGTAAATCATTATGATTAAATCTTAACCAAGCTACTCCTGATAATATACATGCATCATAAATACTCTGATGATCAAATTTGTCAATTATAACAAGGTCATCTTTGCCAAACAATGCTGCAATTGTACACATATTTGTCACATAACCTGAAGAAAAAACAATTGCATCTTCTGTTGCTTTGAAATTTGCTATTCTTTGCTCTAATTGTTTGTGGATTGTACTATTCCCTGTCAATAAGCGTACTCCACCGGCACCAGTACCATATTTTTTTATAGCTTGAATTGCAGCTTTTTCTATCTTTTTGTGACCAATTAATCCAAGATAGCTATAACTTCCTAAACTGATCTTAATTCTTCCAGTTACTTTTACAGTTCTGTTTGTTTTGCCTTGAACTTCCTGCAAATAGCTATTCAGGTAGAACCTATCCATATTCTTTATACGAGAAAGCAGTTTCTTGATAGTTTCTTTGTCTGTAATCTTTCTTCCAAATAGATTAATACCTAAGATAGATACCACGCTCTTTATTGATAATATTGATAATTTTAGATTATTGAGGTTTTAGTATATATATGTTTTGCGCTATCTTTATATATCACTAAACTAAGAAAAATAAAATGCCAAAGATAATCCATGAAATGTTATATGAAAGTTATATTCATTATCCGCATAATATTGCTTTGCAGTATAAAGATGCTCAAGAATATAGAAAACTAACTTATCGAGAATTATATGAAAAAGTGATAAGCTTAACGATCACACTGCAAAAATTAGGATTGAAAAAAGGCGATAAGATTGCTATTTTTGCAGAGAATATTCCTGAATGGGTCATAGCTGATATGGCAATTCTTTCTATAGGTGCAGTTGTTGTTCCAATTTATCATAAAACTAATGAAAAGATTTTGACTTATATAATCAAAGATTCTGAAGTCAAAGCAATTGTTTCTGGCAGCAAAGAAAATTATGGATTATTGAATAAAATAAAACAGAAAACTCCAAAACTAAAGTATGTATTAACATTTGATGATCCATATATGAAAACATTTCTTTCTATAAGAGATGCTGAAGCAGCTGAAAAGAATAAAGTTGAAATAACTGAAAAAGACATTGCAACAATTGTTTATACATCTGGTTCTACAGGCATTCCAAAAGGAGTATTATTAACACATCAAAACATTATTTCCGAAATCGAACCATTGATATTGGCAATGAATATCACACAGAAAGATGTTGTATTCTCGTTTCTTCCATTAACACATATGTTTGAACGTGTTGCAGGTTATTATGTTCCTTTATCTGTTGGTGCATCAATCCTGCATACAAATACAGTAACTACATTTGCTGAAGAAGTGCAGAAGATTCAACCAACATATATCAATACTGTTCCAAGGTTTTTAGAGAAATTATATGAAACAATCATCTTCAAAGTTGATCAAAAAAACCTTATCTCTAGAACTTTATTTTATTATGCTCTTGATATTGCTAAACAATATAATACTTTGTTTTATGCTAAAAAAGAGATTCCGTTTCGTATAAAACTGCTGTACAATACTATTTCAAAATTAATATTTTTACCAGTGAGAAGGAAATTTGGAAACAAATTCCGTTTCTTTGTCTCAGGAGGAGCGCCATTGACAATTGAGATTGAAGAATTCTTTGATGCTCTTGGATTATTAGTATTGCAAGGATATGGATTAACTGAAGCAGCTCCTGTTGTAACAGTAAATACACTTCAAAAACGCAAGCGAGGAACTGTCGGCATACCTATAGCTGACAAAATCAAGATTGCACAGGATGGTGAAATACTTGTACAAGGCCCAAATATTATGAAAGCATATCTGCATAAGATAAAAGAAACAAAAAAAACATTATCTGAACATTGGCTGCATACAGGAGATATAGGTATGATTGATGAAGAAGGTTTCTTGCATATAACAGGAAGGAAAAAGAATCTTATTGTAACTTCAAACGGCAAGAAAATTGCTCCTGAACCTATTGAAGAAGAGCTAATAAAATCAAAATATATTACCCAGGCAATGCTGTATGGTGATTATAAATCATATATCACTGCGATTATTGTTGCAGATATTGATGAACTTATGCTGCTAGCAAAACAGCTTGATTTCAAATATAATGATAATCAGCAATTAGCATCTCATCCAGCAATAAAACAATTAATAGAAACAGAAGTAGAAAAGGTCAACCAAAATCTGCAGGATTATGAACAAATAAAAAAATTTGTTGTTATAGCAGATGAATTTACTGTAGAGAATAATCAGTTGACTACTACTTTGAAGATGAGACGATATAATATACTAAAAGAATATAAAAAAGAACTGGATGAGTTGTATAAGAGATAATAAAAACAAGAGAAATGCTTGACATTCTCAGAAATACTCTTTAATCTGTCTCTTCTGCAAAAATTTCAATAATGTTGTATTGACCTCATCTGCTTTATCAATCACTACTGCATGATTTACTCCTTTAATAATCCTAAAGACAGCGTTTTTTGCATATTTGCTAATATCTTCACCATATCTTGCAGAAACAATTGGATCAAACAAACTACTTATCACTAAAACAGGTGTTTTTAAGCGCCTTAGTCTTTTGATTGTCTGCTGACCATGCTGCTGTGTATGTTCTTCTAATTTATCCAAAACTGTGATGATTACTTTCAATGGACATTGCTTAATCCATTGCCATGCTAGAATTAATTTATTTCTTTTGTATACATGATATAAATCAATCTCTTTTTTCTTTTTGTTATCCTTTAATGTCTGATGTTTTGTAATAAACCGTAAAAATCGCGAAATATATTTGTTGAAGTGCAATACTGCTTTATGCTCAAAAGGATTTACTGTGGCAGTATCAATGACAATTGCTGCTTTTGGCTGTTTTTTTAGGTGCGTAACATAATCCAGCACAATTCCACCACCCAAACTATGCCCAATTAATGTAAAATCTTTAATCTGCTCTACTTTAAGAATTGCTCTTATGTCTTTTGCAAAATACTGAAAAATATATTTCTTTTCCTCACTCGGCCTATCAGACATACCATGACCACGTAAATCTAATGCAATGTAAGAATAACCCGCATAGTCAAAGAACTCTAATTGTTTCTTCCAGATTGTCCAATTGGCGCTAACACCATGGATAAATACTAAAAAGTGCTTGTTTTTGCTGCGTTTTATGATATAATGGATTCTTGTTTTGTCGAATGAATGGATGTATTTGTGAAGCATGATTGATTTCTGAGTTTACTAGATTATATAGTTTTTGATTGAAAACATTTTTAGATATGATTAATCTTACTAATCTTATTATGGTGAAAACAATGCATATTGAAATGACAAAAATGACATCACGAGGACAAGTGTTGATAAAGAAATAGTTTTACACAGAAAGAAACCATGATAAAAATAACGCTTGATACAAATACATTGATTTCTGCACTACTGTGAATAAACAAACTATTTAAAACACTTATTCTTTCCAAAACTCATGCTCAAGAACTTTACTCCGAGATTATACCAAGAAACTATATTTGCTACTACTACTGCAAAAAATACTTTAGTTGTGCTGCCAACAGGAATGGGGAAGACAAACATTTGTTTAATGTTAGCTGCACATCGTCTGCATCTTTATCCACAATCAAAGATTCTGATTCTTGCACCAACTAAACCATTGGTTGAACAGATTATGAATGTGTTCAAGAATCATCTTGTAATAGATTCAGAGAAAATAACTATGTTTACTGGCTTTGTTTCACCTGAAAAAAGACAAGAACTTTGGAAAACTGCAACTGTTATTGTATCAACACCACAAGGTTTAGAAAATGATATTATTGGCAGCAAAATCTCGCTGGAAGAGGTGTCATTGCTTGTTGTTGATGAAGCGCATAGAACAACTGGAGATTATTCTTATGTATGGCTTGCAAAACAGTATGAAAAAACTGCAAAATATCCACGTATTCTGGCATTAACTGCTTCTCCTGGTTCAGAATTAGAAAAAATTGATGAGATCCTGAAAAATTTGTTTATTGAAGAGATTGAAGTACGTATTGATACTGATCCTGATGTTGTTCCTTATGTACAAGAAGTTAATGTACAATATATTAAAGTCGAGCTTCCAGAAGAATTGAAATCCATTCGAAAATATCTGTATGAATGTTTGCAAACAAAAGAAGCTCAGCTTAAACAACTTAATCTTGAACAGCCGAATGTTAATTTTAACAATAAAACTGATATTCTCCGATTTCAGGGATATTTGCAGGGTGAATTAGCCTCTGGAAATAGAGATTTTGATATAATGAAAGCGTTATCATTATCTGCCGAGGCAATCAAAATACAGCATGCATTAGAATTAGTTGAGACACAAGGAATAACTGCATTGCTTCAATACTTAGATGAGATTATGCTACAAGCAAAAACAAGCAAAGTAAAAGCAGTGCAGAATCTTAGCCAAGACTTATATTTTCGATCTGCATATGTAAAGACACAATCGCTTTTTAGAGATAATATTGAACATCCAAAATTTTTGGCATTACGAGAACATCTTTCAAAACTTCCTAAAGATTACAAACTCATGATCTTTACACAGTATCGAGATTCAGCAGCAAAAATTCTTGATGAAATCAATAAATTAGAGAATATTAAAGCACAATTATTCATCGGGCAAGCGAATAAACGGCAAAAAGGGATGTCACAAAAGAAACAGATTGAACTTCTGCAGCAATTTCGTGAAGACCAGTTTAATACATTAGTTTCCAGTAGCATTGGAGAGGAAGGCTTAGATATTCCACAAGTTGATGAAGTTATTTTTTATGAGCCAATACCTTCTGCAATTAGACAAATTCAGAGAAGAGGAAGAACTGGAAGATCAGATAAAGGAAAGGTAACAATCTTAATGACAATGAATACAAGAGATGAAGGATATAAATGGAGTTCATATCATAAAGAAAAAAGAATGTATAGAATATTGAAAGAATTAAAATCAAGAATTACATTGATTAGACGAGAAAGAACAAATTCTGTCGAGATTAAACCTGTTAATGTCAACCTTCATAATTATATGATAAATAGCTCTGCACAGATTACAGAGAAAATAGGGAATATGCAAGAGATTGATAATGTTGAGAAGAAAATTAAATTATATGTTGATTACAGAGAAAAAGGAAATCCAATCATCAAAGAATTATTAGAGAATAATGTTGAGATTAATCTCGATAAATTAGAATCTGCAGATTATTTATTGAGCAAAGATGTTGCAGTCGAGTTTAAAACACAGGAAGATTTTATTGATAGTTTGTTAGATGGAAGAATATTTCTGCAGATCAAAGAATTAAAACAAAACTTCCAGAAACCTGTGCTGCTTATTGAAGGAAGCAATGATATATTTTCAATCAGAAATGTACATCCAAATGCTATACGTGGATTATTAGCAACAATTGCTGTGTCATTTTCACTGCCAATTTTATTTACAAGAAATGCAAAAGAATCTGCAGCGATGATTCTGATTATTGCAAAAAGAGAGCAAGATGAGAATGGAACTGATTTTTCGTTGCATGGTTCAAAAAAACCAATGAGCATCAAAGAACTGCAGGAGTATATTGTTTCTTCATTTCCTGGAGTTGGTAGAGGGTTAGCTAAGCCTTTACTGAGAGAATTTAAGACAATAAAAAATATTGTAAATGCTTCTGAAGATGAATTGAAAAAAATAGAATTAATCGGAGAGAAAAAAGCTAAGAGAATGAAAGAGATATTTGAGAGAGAGTGGGGAGAGTTATAGATAAATGAATTATCTTTAAATCTGAGATGTTATACTCAACAGTTTTCTTTGTTAACTTACCATTAATAATCATCTTACTTTCTTCTTGCCAAATACCATGCTATAACAATGATAATTATCAATAAAACAATAATCTCAATAGCATTTAATTTAATCCCACCACCTAATGCTACTGAATTGCCTGTAAAGAAAGAAAGATAATTATTTTTTAAGCTAGCAAAAATCTCTTTTTGATTTGTCTCTTTTTTGTTATAATATATTCTTGCATTGAATCTGTAATTGCCATATTCTTGTGGAGTATAATAAGCAACTAGCTCCTTCTTCTCATTTTTCTCAACAAGAAATTGCTCAGAAAGAAGATTCTCCAGCAGTTGATCATCAATATATACTTCAACGGATAATTTTGCATCTGCAATCAAACTGCCATTGTTCAGAAAAATGGCTGATAGTTTGCTGTTTTTCCCGACTGATAAAGAGGTTATGTTGAATTGCTCAAGCAAACCTGATCTCCTAAATGTTCCTTCTGGTAAAAGTAATATTGGAAGTTCTTTTTCGAAAAGAAGCTTGTTTTCTTGATCTTCCTCTATAAGAGAAACAAAAGCAGCATACTTACCAGGCATTAGGTTTGTTGTATTGTAATAGAATATAAATTCCTGCTGCTTATATGGCTGCAATGATAAATTCTGTTCTTCATCTAATATAGTATTATTTTTATCATCAACTATTGAGAGACTATATATAGGCTGAATTACTACATTGCCTGTGTTCTCAATGCCTATCTGTAATTGAAGCATACTATTTACCTCTGTATCTGTGACTACTGCTTTATATACAGAGAAATCAACAATCTGATTGTCATTAACAACAAACGTGACCTTAATACCAATGCCAGCTGTTAAGCCTAGTGAATCTTCTTTGTCTTGTGTAATAAATCTGAATAACAAATAATCTTCATAGATGCCATTTGCAATGTCTTCATTGATTGTTAATTGTATTGGGACTTGTATTGAACCAAATACAGGGATGTGATGATCAATGCTACCATTAATATCTTGATTATCCTCTTGGTTTTCTTCTTCATCATAAATTACTTCAAGAAAGCCTGATTGATTAAAATACTGGAACTCCACTGGAAAATTGTTTGGGTTGAATAATGTTATAATATCTTCAATTGTTGTATTTCTTTGCACATCCTCATAATATAATGATGAAGGAGAAACTGCAATTGCTGCTGCATTACAGATTGTACAAAAAAATAAAAATAAAAAAGAAAAGAACAATTGCAACAAAACTATTTTTATCAAGAATTTCTTTTGTTGTGCAATTGTTCTCTCGGGGTGTTTCATAATAATCACTTTGTTTGCTGATTTTTACCTTTTTATTGCTATCATTCTTCAAAAGGAACTGCATAGAGTGTGACATCTCCTGTGTAAATTCCTGATGAGATTATTGACGGCAGTGTCAAAAAAAGATTGAATGCAAGGTTTTGTGTCTTGTCTAATGTAACATGATCATCAAACACAGTATTATTCCCAATAATATTTTTTTGATTGGTTGAACCAAAGCTATAGCTCATATTCTCTGCAGAAAGATAGCTGTTTCCATTAAATAATCCTTTTGCTGCAAGAGCAAAGCTTAATTTAGTATTGCCTATGTTCTGAAGCGTTGGCTTGTCTAATGTAGCTAATTCTGCATCACCTAACAAGGATGCTGTGTTATTTTCAGCTTCAAACATTGTGTAGGCAGTATTATCAAAAGCAATTGCAGCAAGCTGCAGATATTCGAAGTCAGCAGTGGCTTGTACTTGAACATTTTTTGCATCATAAACAGTTACAGCAACACTATAGATATCTGATTCTAAGAAATAAGGCAGTTCAAATACAGCTGTAAATAATGCTTTTGTCGAGTCAATTGTTTCATTCTTTACTAATTCTATCTCCTGCACTGTATCTGCAATAATTAATGCTTTTACAGTTGTAAGATCATTTACCCCATTATTGTCACGAGCAATCACTGAAATTATTACCGTTTTATTTTTCCCAGCTATTGGCAATATTTGAATGCCTGCTGTAACTTCATTGTCATCTGTTAAACTAATCTCATCTATAAATGGAGCTGTGTTGTTTATAAAAAGTGTAATACTAACATTATTTCCATTGCTGAGATTCAAAGAATTTTGATTATTTAAGCTATTGCTGCTGTTTGTAATAAAAAAATTATTTCTGAATTGCGGCAATGACTCAATAAAATCATTTTTGTTGTTATTTGTATCTTTATTACGTAATAAAGTATATCCTGTTTTAACTCCTAAAGATGGTTCTGTTTCATACAATCCATCATTGATTAAACTTTTATCTCCCCAACCAACTGCATCAACAATACTGCTTGCCCTGTCGACTAATGCAATACCTGAATCAGTATTGTACATATTCATTGTTTCTTCATAATCAGCATTAACCCAGCTGTTGTTGTCTTTTAATGTGCTCCAACCTATGTCAGCTACTAAAAAATATCCTTTTTTAGGAATTATGTGGTTATTACCAAATGTAATATCTTTATCAGCACTTTCTGTCCTAATACTATAACCAGATAAGTTTACTGCAAAATTGTTTGGATTGTATAATTCAATTGCTTCTCCACCTGATTCTGTTCCAATTGAATCATAATATACCTGGCTGATTTGTAAAGTATCAGCAATTGCTGCATAACTTGTAACAACTAATAATACCAAAAATACTACCCACTTACAAAGATATTCTGCTTTCATATTTCCACCTTTACTATTTTTTTAATATCGGAGAGTTGAGCGTCGTATCCGTTCGTTGCGCTTTGTTTTTAGAAAACTGTTTTGATACAATCATCTAAAAACAGAGCTTGACGCTCAACTTCCTAAGATTTTTTTGTCAGAAGTGTTTAATATGCGTATCTGATGAAAAATTGAAAAATTTCTGGGAAAGTTGAAAGGTTTACTAATTGATACCAGATATTTCCAGAAAAATAAGGAAAAATGAGAAAAGATTTAGGAAAAGCGGAGAATAATAAATTTGATTAACTGCTTAGAATCTCATTGCCCTTAGTTTCGCAGTTCTCTTGCTTGTTGCTGGATGTGTACTTAACAAAACAAACAAATTTTCTGATTTGAATGGATTTGCTATAAACAAACTTGATGTTGTAGGATTGCCTAATTGCATTGGATTGTGTTTAACGCTTGCTTCTATCTTTTCTAATGCTCGTGCTAATGGTTCTCCATTGCCTAGCAGTTTTGCGCCTGATTCATCTGCTAAATATTCTCTTGAACGTGAGATTGCTAACTGAATAACTAAAGCTAACAATGGAGTTAATATCCCAATAACTAACAATTCTATCACATTTGAACCTCTGTCATCATCGCCACCAAAGATTGCACTCCAACGTGCCATTGCTCCTAAATAAGAGATAACACCAGCAACTGTAGCTGCAATTGTCGTGATAAGAATATCTCGATTTTTTACATGGCTGATCTCATGCGCTAAAACACCTTTTAATTCTTCATGTGTCAACATTTTCATGATACCTTCTGTACAAGCAACAATTGCATTCTTTGGATTTCTACCTGAAGCAAATGCATTTGCCTGTTCTGTTGGAATAATATATACTTTTGGCATTGGAATTACAGCAAGATCAGCAATCTCTCTTACTGCCTTGTATAACTCTTTATACTTTGTCTTATCTGCTTCTTTTGCTTTATACATGAATAAAACTATTTTATGCGAGAAGAAATACATCAAACCATTAAATCCAACTGCAAAAATTAATGCAATTGTTAAACCAGCTTTTCCTCCAATAAGCTGCCCTATACCTAAAAGTAAACCTGTTAGGATGCTGATAAATAATATTGTTTTTAATTGATTGTTGAACATAGTTTCACCTTTTTGCATTATGAGCAAAGCGAACAAGCAAAAAAATGAGGGAAGACAACCGCCAAACTTTTTTTAAAAAGTTTGATCAAAAACATTACTCCTTCCACTTCGTTGCAGTCGCAAATAGGACTTATTCCGAAATTTATTTTTTTGCATTATGAGCAAAGCGAACAAGCAAAAAAATGAGGGAAGACAACCGCCAAACTTTTTTTAAAAAGTTTGATCAAAAACATTACTACTTCCACTTCGTTGCAGTCGCAAA
>JAGVYW010000028.1 GCA_018303075.1 Candidatus Woesearchaeota archaeon
ATTTATCCATTCCTTTTTTAAGGTTGCGGTTTATTTAAATCATAAGAATTCTTTTACAATTTAATTACGACTGAGCAAAGCGAAGGAGTTCTGTTTTTGGTCAAGCTTTTTCTTAAAAAGATTGGCCGTTGATTCTCTAACCAGGTTGAGCTAGCTGCCCATAATTTAGAAGATTTTATATGCTCTATTTTAATGTTACGATTATCTATCGAGAAATACATTAACAAGTGCAACTGAACGAAATGAATGCTGCACAATCTCTTATTAATCAACTGTAAACAATTCACTATCGTGATCTACATCAAATAATCCAAGCCTTGCACCTGCATCCAACCATCCATGAGCATAATTTAATGCAGCAAATGCTGTAACAATATCCCCTTTTTTCTGAAAATGCTCTGCATCTTGAAAATAACGAGATGCCATGTCTAAAAAATCCTCAGCAGAAGTCTTCCAGTTAATCTTCTTTTCTTGAGCTATCTTTACTTTGGTTAACGCTCGTCTTGTTACATCAAAATACTTATTGAGCTTTTGATCTGTTACTGATCTTATCTCGTCCATATAATTAGGAATATTGCAAGATTTATAAAATTATCGAGTGTTTTTTATTATTGGGTAGTGATTAAAAACAAAAGGTTTATAAGTAAGTTGTTTTTAGATTAATTTATGGCAAGAGTAATGGTTCCGCAAATGAGTTTTGTTTATGATGAAACTTATATAATTGGAGCAGAGAATGAACAAAGAAATAGAAAAACATTGATGTCATTAGATAATGCTTTCCAAAGTGATATTAAAAAAACTACTGCCTCTAATGTAAATGAAAATACTTATCTAGATAGAACAGTTTTTCTTTTATTAGGCGAACATGGATCAAGCGGCTTATTACTTACACCTAATGGATGGATAGCAACAAATGCGCATTGTATTGAACATGTACTGCCTGAATGGTATGATGAAATAAATTCTCGTAAAAGAGGAGATCAAATTAAAATACACCCAGAATTATTGATTGATACTTCTAAGTATTCTGTAATTGTCAAAGATAAGCAATATCCTATTGATATTCGTTACTTTGCTATAGATAGAGAGCATGATTTAGCTTTAATTAAAGCGTGCATTTCAGGAGGAATCTGCAGACCAGTAGTATTTCCTTGGAAAGAAAGCAGAAAAGAATTAATTACTAATCAAAAGAATTATTCACAGGTTAAAATTAATGATGGAATCATATTATATAGCCGAAAGAATAACATTCCTTCGCGCGCTGTTGGAAGAATCACAACGCTCTCCGAAGATTGTAATGTTTCAGGAAAAAACTGTGTAATTGATACTCTAAGGAGTGACTGTTATGTAATGCTTGGATACAGTGGAGGAGTAGTTACTTCGCTTGACCATCAGATATTAGGATTAACAGCATGCATGAAACAAGAGAAACATGATAGTGAAATTGGCCAAGTCAATATCTCAAAAGCAGACTATCTTGTTGAACTGATAAGTTCATATGTTAGAGACGCAGGCAGAATTATTGATGTAGAAACAAGAAAACAAATGGCATCTCAACCGCATATCTCTTTTGTTCTTTATGATGTGTAGGATTATTATACATGAATAGAATGCATATGTTGCATGAGAACGACAATTGAATTATTCAAATCATCAAAAACAACAACACAAACCCAACAATTGTGATTATAGGTATTAATCTCTCAGAATAATAATGCAGCTTATGTGCTTTTTCTGACAGTTTCCGCTCTGTTAATTCTGCTTTTGCTATTGTTGAAAACAAAGTCACAAGCATCTCTATAACTTCTCTGGCTTCTTCAAAAGAGATCTTTTTATTTATCTGCTTAAATTCTTCCTCTAAAAATCTCTGTGTTTCAACTTCTTTTAATGGCTTTAAATCAATTTCAAGGTATGCTCTTCCGAATAAAGGTTATTCATAATCTTTTTTACCAAGAAATCTATCTAACAAACCTATTATCTCGGCATTAAGGCAAATAAGCAATCTCTAAGAAGGAATCTATAGACACAGCAAAGCGGAGTCCGTTAGAGGTTCAATTAAATGCTGCCTCAGCAACTTCTTTTTTCCATCCTGCATCAGTTAATTTCTTGATTATTTTATTTTTTGATGTTCCTATATCCATCTCTTTTTTAATATAACCGCACAATATATCCAGTGTATCTTTGTTCTTTGTTTCAAGGAATCTATTGACAATATTCTTATTCCATCCTTTTGTTAAGAGATTATTTCTGATATCAATGATTCCAATATTATTTTTCAGTGCATATTCAACATATTTATGCAGTGATTCAATTGCTTTTTTAATATCTGATGTTTTATTAAGATAATGGTCTATCATTTCATTCTGCCATCCTTTCTTAACTAATTGCTCTCTGATTGTCAATATATCAAACCCATCTTTAATTGCATTATCAATGTAATCAATCAATTGGTCTATAGATTCTTGATAATGTTTTTTAATATAAGCATCAACAATTTCTTTTTTCCATCCTTTTTCAATAAGTTGTTCTCTTATCTGATCAATATTCTTTCCATATTGTAGTTGTAATGAGAAAAATTCTTTCAGCTCCTCTACACTTTTAGTATATTTTCTGGCAAGCAATGTTTCAATGATTTCTTTTTTCCATCCTTTATCAATTAACTTTTGTCGTAGCTCACTAATATCTCGTCCATTATTTATCTCAGATTCAATATAAATTATTATTTTATTCATTGGTTCTTTTATTTTTTGTGCCAGATAATTGTCAACAATTTCTTTTTTCCATCCTTTCTCGATAAGTTTCTGCCGTATTGATATTATATCCTCTTTCTGTTGAAGTTCTTTCTCAATGAATTCATCAAGGATATCATAAATTGTTTTGATTTTTATTTCAATTATTTTATTTACAAATGATTTTTTCCAGCCTTTCAATAGAAGAGCATCATGGATATCATCTAAAGAAAAGTTCTTATTAAGATCATCATTGATATATTGCAGTGCTTGTTTTACAGCAGGCAGTAATCGTACATTGATGATTCTTGCAACTAACTCTTTATTCCATCCTTTTTCCAGCAGTTTCTGCTCGGCAACAGCAATGTCCATTCCTTCATTAAGCATCTTTTCCACATATATACTTAGAATCTGTAATGGCTTTTCAGTTTTGATATCAATACAATAGCTGACAATAGTATGATGATATCCTGCTTTCAGCAATTTTTTCTCTAAGAGACGGATATTGTTCCCCTGCAATAAACAATTGTCTATATAATCCATTAATTGCTTTGTTGGATGTTGATATTTGATTTCTATGCTTTTATCAACAATCTCTTTTTTCCATCCAGCATGAATTAGTTTCTCTCTAATCTCATCAATGCCAAGTCCTTGTTCAAGATTATTATCTATGAATTCTCCCAATAATTCTGCAGCATAGCCAAATCTTGCTGTTAATATGTCATCTACAAATTTATGTTTCCATCCTTTTTGCAGCATACTTATTCTGATGCTGTCAATACTTTTTCCGTTTTTGATTTCAGAGTCAATATATTTATTAACAATCTGAAGCGCATTAATCTGATGGTGAACTACATCAGGAACATACTTCACGACAATATCTGCATTCCATCCTTTGTCAAGCAGTTTGTTGAATATATCAATATTTTTTATTTTCTTTTCTTTCTGTGCTGTAATATATTCTCGTAATCTCTCTTCTGAATCTAATTTATTCTTGATGATATACTCTTGAACTATCTTTTGATTCCATCCTTTCTTAAGCAGTTCTTGTTTAATATCTTCAACACTATGTCCTATTGAAAACAGCCTATCAACATAACTTTTCAAAATTTCTTCAGGTGATTCATATTCAACATGCAGTGCTTTGTCTATCTCTCTTGAACTCCATCCTTGTTTAAATAGTTGTTCTTTGATCTCATGATCATCATAACCATTAAAGTGTGCTTTTTTTATGTATGCATCAAGCTCATGCCCTGGATGTGTATCTCTTGGATTGACAAATGTGATATACCAATATTTTTTTCTGACTTCGGCAGGAATTTCTTCTGTAGTAATTATTCTTGGCCTGTATTTTCGCCGTGCAGTAATTATCAGGCTGCATACATCTTTTGGAAGTTTATATTTTCTATGTATATCATTAATCTCTTCATGATCTTTAGGATGGACTTCAACATAATTAAGATTTTTCAATGTTCTATATCTTTTATGAATATCTGTCTCTACATATACTCTCTTGTATTTATGAATCAGCCGTGTGTGTGTTAGATTTGATAATGTTCTTTCGTCTACAAAATAATTCTTCTTCAACAATAATAGCAATGGCAAAGAAAATAAGAAAAGCCACCATACAGGTGTTGGCACTGCCTTAAATACTTCTGGAGCAATTCTTTTAGTTATTCGTAATAATGATTGTTTATTCAGGAATCTAACAGCACTTTTTGGAGAAACATAAATTGCATAGTTGATTGACAATTGATCTGTTTTAAGTGTTAATATTAGTTTTTCATAGTTATCCTGATTGCTCTGCAGGCGCAACTTTGTTTCAACAATTGCATTTGGCTCAATTCTTTCAAAATATTCTTTAGTGATCTCAGTATTTATATCTTCAATCTTATTCAATTTAAGACGGACATTTGTCAGCTGTTCAATTCCTAGATTAATTAGTTTAATGTTAAGCTCTGCAATTTTATCTTTTTCAAACAGAACATCATCAGTAAATGCACCATTTTTATAGATTACATTTCCATCTTGTTCAATAGAGAATATTTCTAGTTTGAATTTCTCCTCTAAAAGTTTTTTAACATGAGTTAGATTATCTCCTGCAGTGAAAAATCCAGTTATTCCAAATGCAGCGCCGGCAAGATCTGTTTTAGGAATATTATATACTGGCTCTTTCTTTTCTTCCTCAAGCGGTTCTTCTTCACAAGATTCAGTATATACCTTGTCAGGCATACATGCATTTTTGTCTTTGCAGATAATCTCTTTTTTGCCGTCTGAACAACTTGCTTTATCAAAATCAGGACAGTTTCCATAATCAGCAATGCAGCAAGTTTGCTTATATTCTTTAGGAGGTGAGCATGCATTTTTATCTTCACATACAGCTTTTTGTTTTCCATCAATACATGGTACACTATCCCAATCAGGACAGCCTGTGAAATCTTCAACACAACATATCTCAGATGTCTCTTTGTCTTTTCCGCATATGTTTAGATCTTTGCATATCTCAGTTACTTTTTTGCCGTTTTCGCATTTTGGATTATCTATTTTTTCACATTTGTAATTTTCAATGCAACATGAAATTTTTTTTGTACTTGATTCACAGCCATTGCTGCAGCTGATCTCTTTATATCCATCATTGCATGACGCTGTCTCTTCATCATCACATTTAGTTGGTCCAGGAACACAGATTGGAGGAGGCAAAACTGGTTGTTCAGGCGGAGATGAAGGTGGTGCAGCAGGTGGAGTTTCAGGTGCTGCTGGTGGTGCTCCTGGCGGACTTCCTCCTTCAGGAACTTGAGCAGCAACAACTGTAATATTTGATGTGTTTTGTTTTGTTGAATTTTTCACTTCATCTGCTGCAAATACCTGCATTACAATAATATCTCCTGTTGTATAATTTTCTGAAGAGATATTTGGATAAAGTGTTGATGTATTAGCTACTGTAAAAAATGTTTCATTCAGTAAGCTTATATTAGAATTCTTAAACCACTCAATGTATACTGTACCTGTATCACTGTCATTATCAATATATTGCATTCTTATATTAATATTGCTGCCTGTTGTAACAGAACCATCTGCAGTTATATTTTCAATCTGCGGTGAAGCATCTATCCTTGATGTAATTGGTCCAAAGTCTTGAGCTTGATACATTTTCTCTCCATTGCTTGAATTATAAGGATATTGTTGTCCTGCATCTCCAAAATTATCAGCATCAGTGTCATAGATTCTAAATGCAGAGATATTTGAATAGAAATTTCCGTGAGCTTTTCCAGCAACAGTGATGTTAAATATATTCGCTGTAGTTGCGTATATATGATACAGTGAATTATTTGTGAAGTTATTATAAAATATATATGTTGTTGCAGGCGAGGTTAATACACCATATTCATTATTAAATATTGAATTATTTCTTATTGTAATGTTTGCATTGCCTGGATTATCAACAATTGTAATTCCCGAGATAGAACCATTTAATGTATTATTTATTATCGTGAGATTTGCAGCACCTTGATTGATTGAAATACCTCTATAGAATTTAGTGATATAACATCCATTGATTGTAACATTTACAGCATTATTGATTGTTATTCCATATTGTGTAATACCATATGAAGAATCATTATCAATAATAATTGTATTATTGCAGATTAAATTAATATTACTGCCGTTGATAAACACTAATCCACCATTTTCAGTATCATTCAGATGATATGTTCCATCACAAAGAATTGTGTTTGTGATGATTGATAGATCATCTCGTGGTGGTGTACAACCCTCTATCTTCATAGCTGATGAGTTTCTCTTTGAAGAGTTTTCAACACCATCAAATATTGTTGTCTGCACGATTATTGAATCACGTTCTGAGTAGTTTCTTGGTATAAGTTGTAGAGAAACATTTGTATTATTGTAGATTCCAGAAACTGAATTAGTAAATAGTTGTATTCCATTTACAAACCATTCGAAATATACTGAGGCTAAATCATTATCTTGATCTGTATAAACAACAGATGCATTTATTTGATCATTTACATATGCAATGATTGGCGCATTGATCAATGGTGTTGTTTGCTCACCAACTGAATTATTGATTGTTAATGCAGTAGAGTTTTGTTTTGTAATATTTCCATTATTGCCATCATTAGTAGTAATCTGCAAGATAATTGTATCTCCTCTGCTGAAGTTTGTTGGACTCAACATGCTTGAAACATTTGTACCATTTATTACAGTAGTATTTGTCTGTGCAAATCTGATTGTATTGTTCTTGAACCATTCAAAATATACAATTCCATTGTGGTTATCTAAATCTGTATATACTGTGCTTCCAACAATAGTATCGTTAGTATAAGCAATAGTTAATGAAAGATTTGCTGACGTCAATACTGGAAGAGTATTATTTAATGTAATTACACTGCTATTTTCTGGAGTTGTATTCTCAATACTATCAAAAGCAGTTACTTCTAATCTGATTGCATTGCCGCTTGTGAAATTACCATTACTTAGATTAAATGTAACATTTGCACCATCTATTACATCTGATTGTGTTTGTGAAAACAATAATGCATTATCTTTAAACCATCTAAAATAAACAATACCTGTATCATTATCAATATCTGTATAGATAGAATATCCAGTCAATGTATCATTACTAAATGCAGGAGTTGGAATAATTGCTGGCGTTGTAATAATAGCAACAGAATTATTGATTGTTAATGCAGACGAGTTAATCTTAGTCGAATTCTCTGTGCCATCAAATGCAGTAATCTGCAAGATA
>JAGVYW010000029.1 GCA_018303075.1 Candidatus Woesearchaeota archaeon
TTCTGAGACTATATGCGCTTTTGCGAATACTGATGGCGGCTGTTTTATTTTAGGGGTTGCTAAGAAAGGGGAAATCAAAGGGATTGTATGCAATCTGGACAAGCTTCAATTAGACATTGCAAATGCAAACCAAGCAGTGCATTCTCCCCCAATTATGTCTGCAAGTGTATTTGAAATTGAATCAAAAAAATTAGCAGTAATAGGGGTAAACCGCGCCAATGATAAAAATGCACATACATTCAAAGGAGTCGTGTATGTACGGATAGGGAGCTCAACTAAACGCCTTGAGGGCCAGTCATTATTTGATTTTCTTAAAAATAAACAAATATTATGCTTTGACGAGCAGGACACTGAGGCAAAGTTCGATGATTTAGATAAAGAAAAAATTAAGTTATACCTTTCAAAAAGAGAGCAGGAAGCATACCTTAAATCAAATAGTATAAAAGATTTTATTGTTAGTAATATGCTTGGCAAGTCCAATGGAGATATAAGGCTGAAGAATGTTGCTGTTCTTTTTTTCTCCAAAGAGCCTTATAAATGGTTTCCACAAAATGAGATTAGGGTAGTTAAATTTAGTGGAACTGAACCTATTAATGTCCTCTCTCAACGTGATTTTAGGTTAAATCCATTTGAAAATATAGACCAATCTCTGGATTTTATTAGGCAGTTCATATCAAAACGATTCATTATTCCAGAAGATTCAGCACGCAGAGTAGAAATTGATGAGTATCCTTCAAGTGTTATTAGGGAAGCTGTTATTAACGCTGTTGCGCATAGAGATTATTTCAGTTATGACTCCATTCAAATAAACATTTTTGATGATAGGATTGATATTACCAATCCTGGAGGGCTTCCGGAAGGCCTGACACGTGAATTTTTTGGAAAAAGGTCAGTTAGGCGAAATCCCATAACCTACAGATTGCTAAGGGACTGCAATTATGTTGAAGGTCTTGGAACTGGGATTCCTAAAATAATAAACGAGATGCGAAAGTCAGGCTTACGAGATCCAGAATTTCACTTTGAAAGTGGTTTTTTTGTAGTAACACTTAGGAACATTAAAAGTGCAATAAAACCGATTGAGGGAATGAGAGATTTAAATCAAAGGCAGTTAACTGCTATGAATTACCTAAAGCAGAATAAAACTATTAAGTCTAAAACATATGCAAACATAAATAATATATCTTTGCCAATTGCTATACGGGAAATTAATGAACTTATCAAATTTAAATTTTTAAGAAAAATAGGCTCTTACAGGGGTGCCTATTATGTTTTGAGTGATAATAATGACTGAGTATTCCGAGGATGCTTTGGTTGAGAAGTCTGCTATTGATGTTTTTGTCAAGGATTTACATATTGGCCATTTGAATTGTTTTGAAGAAAAATTCCCAGAAACATTAGGCCGAGAGGCAAAGTCTGATGTTGTTATTGTCAAGAAATTATCCGCAGCAATAGATAAATTGAATTCTGGTTTGTCGGAAGATGCGAAGAAGGATGCTATTGCTCAATTGACACAAGATAGAAGCAGACTTTCGATGGTCAAAGCTAATCAAGAAGTCTACAATCTATTGAAAGATGGCGTCAAGGTCAAGACAAAAAATAAACAAGGAGTCTACGAACACAAAACCGTCAAGATTATTGATTTTAACAATCCGAAAAATAATGATTATTTCCTTGCATCACAGTTCTGGATTACGGGAGAAGTTTACACGAGAAGGCCAGACCTCATTTTGTTTGTGAATGGTTTGCCGCTTGTTGTTGTGGAACTCAAAGCAAGAGGAGTGGACGTCAAGCGAGGCTTTGAAGACAACATCACCGACTATAAAGACACTATTCTTCAATTATTCTGGTATAATGCTTTTATCATAATCAGCAATGGCAGAGATGCAAGGATTGGAACCATCACGAGCGGATATGAACACTTCTCTGAATGGAAAAAAATAGATAGGGAAAAAGAAATAGGCATTGTTTCTCTTGATAGAATTATCAAAGGAACTTGTGAGCAAGATAAACTCATAGACATTTTTGAAAATTTCATACTTTACTCCACTATTGAAGGCAATCAAGTCAAGATTCTTGCTAAGAATCACCAATTCCTTGGTGTCAATAATGCAGTTGAGGCATTTGCTAATAGAAAGAAGAACAAAGGACGCTTGGGAGTATTCTGGCACACACAAGGCTCTGGAAAGAGTTATTCAATGATTTTCTTTACCCAGAAAGTCCTGCGGAAATTTGAAGGGAATTTCACATTCCTCATCCTGACAGACAGACAAGAACTTGACACTCAAATATACAGGAACTTTCAGAATGCTGGCGTTGTGACAGAAGAAAAAGTGCAAGCAGAGACAGGAGAGCATCTCAAACAATTATTGCGAGAAGACCACAGACTCGTATTTACACTCATACACAAATTCGGAACAGACAAAGGAGTAACATATCCAAAGCTTTCAGACAGAGATGACATAATAATCATAACTGATGAAGCGCACAGAACACAATACGACACTCTCGCCCTCAACATGAGAACCGCCTTGCCGAATGCGGCATTCCTTGGATTCACAGGAACTCCATTGATGGCCAAAGGCGAAGAGAAAACAAAAGACACATTCGGAGAGTATGTCAGCGTATATAATTTCAGAGCAAGTGTTGAAGACCAAGCCACAGTCCCATTATTCTATGAAAACAGAGTTCCAGAAATGCAGCTCATCAATCCAGACCTCAACGATGATATATACAATACTATAGAAGAAGCAGAGCTTGATGAATCACAAGAAGAAAAGCTGGCCAAAGAGTTCGCCAGAGAATATCATATACTAACAAGGGAAGACAGGCTCAATGCCATTGCGGAAGACATAGCCAATCACTTCATCAACAGAGGCTACGGTGGAAAAGCAATGGTTGTCAGTATCGACAAATTCACAACAGTGAAGATGTATGATAAAGTCCAATACTATTTCCAAAAGAATATTGACAAGCTCAAAGCAAAACTTGAAAAGAAATACGAAGACAAAGAACTCAAAGACAAAATAGCAGCACTCAATAAAATAGACATGGCCGTAGTTATCAGCCAAGAGCAGAACGAGGTCAAGAAATTTAAAGAAAAAGGCCTTGACATTAGTAAACATAGAAAGAAAATGGCGAAAGAAGACCTCGCAACTCTTTTCAAAGAACCAGACAACGATTTCCAAATAGTCTTCGTGTGTAATATGTGGATGACGGGATTTGACGTCCCAAGCCTATCAACAATCTATCTCGATAAACCAATGAAGAACCACACACTCATGCAAGCAATCGCAAGAGCAAATAGAGTCTTCAAAGAGAAAACAGCAGGATTCATAGTCGACTACATCAACGTATTCAGGAACTTGAAGAAAGCACTCGCAATCTACGCTGCACCAGCATCGGGCGGAGAAGTGGATATGCCAATACAGTCAAAAGACAAACTTGTTGCAGCACTCAAAGGCTACATCAAGGAACTCAACAAATATCTAAAAGAACAAGGAGTCAAGCACGAAAAAATCATAGAAGCCAGAGGTCTTGAAAAGAACAAGCTCCTTGATGAAGCCCTATCAGCACTAGTGGTAAACGATAATGTCAAGAAAAACTTCATGCAAAAGGCAGGAATTGCAATAAAAACATTCAGCACAATACTCCCACACAAAGACGCATCAGAATTTAGTGCACACATCGCACTCTATCAAGACCTCATCAAAGAAATACGCTCACTCGACCCAGAAGTAGACATCACAGCAGTCATGCACGACATACAAGGTGTCCTCGATAAATCAATAGCAAGCAAAGGATACGCCATAAAAGAATCAGCAAAGACACAAACAATAGATTTGAGCAAAATAGACTTTGAAGCACTCAAAAAACAATTCGAGAAAAAGAAAAATAATGCAGACCTTGAAAGACTAAAAAATATTCTCACATTCAAACTCAAAGAAATGATACGCAGAAACAGCATGAGAATAGACTATCAAGAGCAATTCCAAAAACTCATCGATGACTATAATTCAGGAAGCAGCAACCAAGAAAGCTTCTTCGATGAACTCGTCAAATTCAGTAATAACCTTGAAGATGAAGACAGAAGAGCAGTCGTAGAAGGCTTGACAGAAGAAGAACTCGCACTCTTTGACAAACTCAAAAAGCCAAAACTCAGCGAGAAAGATAAACAACAACTCAAAAACGTATCAAAAACATTACTACACAAATTACAACCAGCAAAGCTCGTCATTGATTGGAGAAAGAAACAACAAACAAGAGCAGCAGTCAGACTCGAAATAGAAAAAGAACTTGACAAAGGACTGCCAGAAAGCTACACACCAACAGACTTCCAAGCAAAAGTAGAAGTAGTATTCCAACATTTCTTTGATAACTACATAGGAGATGGACAAACAATCTTTGCACAAGGAGGGTATTCCTCGTAGATACAAAATAAAAATGACAACCAAAAAAATATCCGTATACCTTGGAAATAATCCCTCTGGGGAAAAAGTATTTTGGACTCCAAAAAATGAAAACAACCCTCATTTAATCACTGTTGGTGGCTCTGGATCGGGAAAAACTGAGACATTAAAAGCAATTATGCTTGAATTAAAAAATCAGAAGATTAATAGCCTCATTTTTGACTTCCACAAGGATTTCAAAGTTTTTGCAGATAACTTAGTCCAAATCGATAAAGCAACGCTCCATCCTTTAGAAGTTCAGATTAATGAAAAACCATTAGATGTTGCTTATAAAGTCTCTAAAATGATTGCTAATGTCTTCTCACTTGGAGAAGTACAAGAAGCAATTATAAGAGATGCCATAAAAGAGTTTTACCATAAGTCAGGAATCAAAGACCTTAAACAAGAAAACGACGGTAGCTTAAAATTACTTCCGTTCCGCGAGTTTAAAGAAATTCTCAGATATAGCGATATTAAAGGAAGTGGCATTCAAACCCTCATCGCTAAAATATCTGTCCTTTTTGATGTTGATTTTTTTATGAATGCAGACAGCACTTCAGTTTCTTTAGAAAGTATCATCAAACAATTGAGCGTTATAGAATTATCTGGATTTCCTACAGATGAAGTTAAAGCATTAGTTGCAGATTTATTATTAAACAAATTGATTAATTATTTGTATACTGTAAAAGGTAAAAGTGATGAGTACTGGCTCTACGTTGTGATTGATGAAGCCCATAGGATGATGTATGCTGGCTCTCCAGTTGAACTTCTTTTAAGAGAATCTAGAAAATACGGGGTAGGGATTATCTTAGCTTCACAAAGGCCAACAGATTTTTCAGAAACAATTCTCGCAAATGCTGGAACAATCCTGGCATTTAAAGCTTCTTTAGATAAAGATGCAGTATTCTTATCTAAACAATTAAGGGTTCCAAAAGAAAATTTCCAGAAGTTGAAAGATTCAGGATTAGGCTATTGTTTGTTTTCATCGAAAGATGATTCAGAAAAAGTGCAAATCACTCAAGCTAAAAATAGACCAGGATATAAAGAAATTGCTGAAAAGTTTGACGAAGACGATGCAAGTGAATTGTTTAAAAAAGAACAGGAGAGAATAAAAAAAGAGAAAGAAAAAATAGACTCACTAGTTAAAGGAAGCAAACAATCAGTTGAGAGAATAAAGGAATTAGAGAATGGGATGAATCAGCTTCAGGGAGAAGTTGAAAGAAAAAATTACTTAGTTGCAAAATCTGAAAAAGAAATGGATGCCTTACATAAAGAGAATGTTAAGCTAAGTCATGAAAATGATAAACTCTCTGAAAAGCTTAAGCGAGAAGAGAAAAGTACAGAAAGAGCACATGAAAAATTAGATCAGGCAGAAGCAGAGATACTCTTTTTACAAAACAAAGTAAAGCACATCAAAGTAGTGGTTGAGGAGGAAAAAAAATCCTTCCTCACCAGAACAGCAGCCAATAATATTATGGGAAAGATTGATTTTGGGTTAAAAGTTAAGTCAAATAGCTCATTTTGTAAGAATTGTTTTAACGAAGTTAGTGAGAAAGAGAAATATTGTGATTTTTGTGGTGAAAAAGCAAAGTGAAGTGTGAATTCTGTTCTACTGAAAATAAGAGAAATGCAAAATTTTGCAAATTCTGTGGTAAGAACATATCACCTAAAACCTCAGGGAAGGGAATACTATTTTTAATAATCGGTGCTTTCATTGGTTTAATCTATCTCTTCGGCGGGAATTATCTTTCATTTTTATTATTGCTCCCATTAATATTTTTATGGCACTCTAGGTTTTATGAGTTTACAAACCTTAAGCCATCATCAAGAGTATGGATTTCAATCTTCTTAATATTCTGTACCTTCTTTTTTATAGAATCTGATTCTCCTTCCGTTTCTGTTGAAAAACAAGAGTATGTTCCTACCAATAGCAATACTGAAACTACTGGCTTAAATTATTCTGAACATTCCGTTGAAGTTTCCGAAAATAGTAGCTTAAATTACTCCAATTCTGATGAACTGATAGTTCAAGACGATAATTCTTCTGAGAATCATTCAGAAACTGATGAAGGTAACAAATCATGCGTTGCTAAATTTCTTGAAGAAACAAAATGCCAAGGAAATGATGCGGTTATGAAGGAATTCCAAAAAACCAATTGTGAAGTAAGTTGGGCTTTTTACAAGCCTTGTAGTAATGGTTGTAGTGAAGGAGAATGTGTTGAGATCTAAAAAATCAAGAAGCAATTAAAATCTGATCAAACAGGACTTCAAGTTGTTTAACTATCTTAGATTTTTCATTCAATTTGTAGAACTGTTTGTTCTGTAATTGCCTAGATTTTTGTATTATTTCTTTTTTTGTAAGTTCTTCTATTACGTTGTAAACTGCCTGCCTACTAAGTTCTGTTTCCTCTGCAACATCAGCAACTCCAAAGTCCAACTCTCTGTTTTCAACAAAAAACTCTATCACTTTTATTTTTGCGTTTTCTCCAAGAACTTCTGTAAAAAGAGTTCTAGCTTTAGTTGTCATTACAACTCACCCCCACTGGAACTCTATCACCTCTTATAACAACTAACACCATACTAAAACCACCTATCTTTTTTTGTTTACTCTTTTGGAAAGAAAGTATTACTTATTTATATCACTTCCTATTTTATTTTACAGATTGTCAAGAAAAATGTATATGCAACATATAGATAAGAATAATAAAAGTTGTTTTTACCCTTACATCACTCGAAAAGAGGGGATCGGAGGTTTATTTATGGAACAAACAAACCATAAGTCCCTTCTTGTTCGTCGGCTGATGAACAAAAAGATCATCGGAGGTGCACATAAACCAGAAAAGAGTTTCCTTCGGTTTTTGAAAGATCAGCATTCCGAGCGAGAAGCTGTGTTAAGAGACTACAGTGAACTTGTGAAAGAAGGCGTGATCGTTCGCCAAAAGAAAACAGGTGAATTTCATGTTTCTCTCACAAGCGACAAA
>JAGVYW010000025.1 GCA_018303075.1 Candidatus Woesearchaeota archaeon
AAATTTAGGTGGCTATTCCAATATGTATTTTTCGCTTTTTACCTTGATTTCATGTGGAAGAACAAGTTGATTCAATCACTTGCTGGATTGGATGGCACGCTTTTACACAAATTCCATTGAATATGCTGTTTATTTTTATCGGTTAAATCATAGAAGTGGCAAAGTTAAGTTAATAGCGAGTTGACAAGTTTAGTATTGCATGGTTAAAAATGGGATTAACAAGAATTACGGAAAAATGACTGCGAAACACTGAATACCACTTAAAAGTAATTAAAGGCGAAAGCTTTATGAATAACGTCGTCATAACAACCTAAAATCATTCAATTTAATGGAGATGTGATTAAAAATGGCAGAAACTTATGCAATAAGTCAATTAGTAATTTCAGTTCGAAGATTTAAACCATTTGAAGGTCAAAATAAATTAAGGATGCAAGAACTTCTGACAGGAATAAATCCAGAAACAGGTGAGCAAACTGATGTTCCAAGAGAATTAATCACACCAGCACAATTATTTAAACAAAGATTATATGGAGAAAGTGGCGATAAAGCTTATTTAAGAGCTAATTATGTTGATACACGTATTTGTATCGTTCCTAATCCGGATGCAGATGAGATCAAATTTACTCACGGTCATCCAGTAATGGATGCTTTAAATAAAAAAACAGAATTAGTTAAAGGGGCAATTCCTGTTTCCAATGAGCAATATCATGCTATAACTGATGGGTTAGTTCTCAGTGCAAGTGAAGTTGCAGCGTTTAGAAATAATGTTTGTGCTTCACCTCAAAGGAGAGAAGAAATCTGGGAATTTTTTGCAGGAGGAGATACAAATCTCACACAAAAATATAAAACTGATGTTTGCAATTCATTAAATCTAAACTTTGATTCAGTAATGGATATCTACGTACCACCTACTAAAGGAATGCGGCTTTTGTGCGTCGGCTCTGTTGGCGGTAGATCTTATGCTAATGGCTACAGCAGCCTCGACGACGGCAGTGGCCGTCGGGTTGGGGTAGCGCCGGTGGCGCCAGTGTTAGTTAGTGCGTGCGAAGCGCCACGCGAAAATGGGGCACTTCCAGACCTTGAAGCAGTTATGAGCAGATTAGCAAATACTGGTTTACAAGGCAGGATGTTAGAATTAGCACGTTCTGAGCTTCAACCACTATATCAGAAACAATAATTTTTCAATTACCTTTTTATATTTCTTCTTTATTGTAAAGCTGTTCCAGTTGCGAAAGTAGCTTGGTAAATTAATTTGTCGCAACAAATTATGGCTTTTTTCTGCTACACGCTCTTTCACGTTGGTAGAGACTTTTATTATTCGCGATCCAAAAACACGAAAAATTAGTAAATCTTATTTTAGAGATCGAGTTGTACATCATGCTTTATGCAATGTTATCGAACAGTTATTTGAGAAGAGATTTATTTTTGACAATTATGCAAATATGATAGGGAAAGGAGCGTTACTAATATAGATTAAATGTAATATATTTACTGCAGCAGCTTTCCCTGTACGCTTCCTGATTGTGCAGGTCTTGTTGTGATAACTGCTTTTCCTAATTCTGTTTCAACAACTGCTCCTTTTGTAAGGATATTTCTTCTTACGTATAATTTATTTGCTTTGTTGTCGACAATGTTGTTCATTTTGACTTTCTTTGTTTTTTTATCTTTAGAATCAAAAACTGTGATGAACTGCTCAGCCATTGTTCGTACTTTTACATTGCCGCCATAAGTTTTTACAATTTTATATTTTGGTTTTTCTTCTATTCTTGGCAATGTTGGATTGCTTCCTGTATAATATTGCTTCTTCTTTCTATATGCTTTAATCCTGCCTCCACTTGGCTTTCTTAAAGATCTTTCTTGATAAATTACCATGTTTAGCTAAGATTTAGTGGTTATTTATAAAGTTTTTCATATGGATTTTGAGCTGTTAAATTAGTATCAGATGAGTCTAACTTTTTCTTAAAAAGATTTATAAATAATACAGATTATGAATAGAATATGATTGATAAACTACGAAGAATAAAAAACTTGCAGGATATAAATTTAGAATATGTTAAACATGGAAAAGATATACCTTTAAAAATCCATGACAATTCGCAATTTAGGTGATGTTTTTCATGAACGAAAAAGTTATATTAGCATATAGTGGTGGATTAGATACATCATGTATTCTGAAATGGCTTCTTGATAAAGGATATGATGTAATTGCATATATTGCAGATATTGGCCAGAAAGAAGATTTTAAAGCAGCAGAGCAAAAAGCATTGAAGATTGGTGCTAGCAAAGTATATATTGTTGAATGTAAACAAGAATTTATAACTGATTTTATTTTTCCTGCGATGAAAGCAAATGCAATATATGAACAACGCTATCTGCTTGGAACATCCCTTGCAAGGCCATTGATTGCAAAAAAACAGATTGAGATAGCAATCAAAGAAAATGCACAATATGTCTCTCATGGTGCAACTGGAAAAGGTAATGATCAAGTTAGATTTGAATTAAGCTATTTTGCATTAAAGCCTGATATTAAAATAATTGCACCATGGAAAGATGCAGAATTTTTAGCTCAATTTAAAGGAAGAAGCGATCTTATAAATTATGCAGCAAATAAAGGAATCCCTGTAAAAGCTACAGTTGCAGCTCCATATTCAACAGATGAAAATCTAATGCACATCAGTTATGAATCTGGAATCTTAGAGGATCCAAAGCTAGCTCCAGCTCCTGAAATGTTTGAATATACTAATTCTCCGCAGACTGCACCTGATAAAGAGGCACATATAGAGATTCATTTTAAAGACGGAGTTCCAATAAAAGTTGTAAATAAAGACGATAATACTGTCAAAGAAAATCCTTTGGAATTATTTCAGTATCTTAATCAACTTGGTTCACTGCACGGTATTGGTAGAATTGATATTGTTGAGAACAGATTTGTCGGCATCAAATCACGAGGAGTATATGAAACACCTGGTGCAACTATTTTGAGATCAGCTCATCTTGATATTGAAGGTATAGCTATGGATAGAGAAGTAATGCGTCTGCGTGATATGCTTTCGCCAAAATTTGCAGAATTAGTCTACTATGGATTTTGGTACTCGCCAGAGATGGATTTCTTGATGGCAGCAATAAACAAAAGCCAAGAAGTAATCGATGGCATTACTTATTTAACATTGTACAAAGGCAATGTAATAAATACAGGACGGGAAAGCCCAAGCTCATTGTATAACCCAGAATTGAGCAGTATGGATGTTGAAGGAGGATTTAATCAGCAGGACAGCATTGGATTTATTAAGATTAATGCAATAAGATTAAAAGCACATCACCTTATCCTGAAAAAAAGATTGAGGAAAACAGATTGGAATTAGTTTTTAAAAGAAAAATAAACTTGGTTAGATAGGTTGGATGCATATGAGATTGTGGGAGAAGAATAATACAGCAATTGACAAGACAGTTGAAGAATTTACAGTTGGAGATGATTATCTGATAGATATGACTCTAATCAAATATGATATTACTGCAAGCATCGCTCATGCTAAAACTATGTTGAAAGCTGAAATCATAACTGAAGACGAATTAAAAGAATTAATGATTGGATTGCAAAAATTATCTACTGCTGTTGAGAATAAAGAATTTTTGATTAAGCAGGAAGATGAAGATATGCATACAGCAATTGAAAATTTTCTTGTTTTAGAATTAGGAGAAATTGGTAAAAAAATACATACAGGAAGATCACGAAATGATCAAGTGTTAGCTGCATTGCGTTTGTATTACAAAGAACAGCTTCTTATGCTGAAAGAGGAGCTTGTCCAATTAATTGAAACAATCATAGATATTGCAAAGAAAAGTGAATTTGTTCCGCTAGTAGGATATACACATATGCAGAAAGCAATGCCTTCTTCTGTCGGAATATTGTTTGGAGCTTATGCTGAATCATTGTTAGATAATTTTCAGATAATCGAAGCTGCTTTTTCACTTAATAATCAATGCCCGCTTGGTTCAGGAGCAGGATATGGTGTAAGCATTGAACTTGATAGAGAATATACTGTACAACTGCTTGGATTTGAAAAAGTACAGAATAATGTTGTTTATGTGCAGAACAGCAGAGGAAAAGTTGAATTATCAATTCTGCATGCACTTTCTATGACCATGCTGGATCTTGGAAGGATTGCAAATGATATTATATTGTTCAGTATGGATGAGTTTGGATATATTTCATTGCCAAAAGAATTCTGCACTGGCTCAAGCATAATGCCGCAGAAGAAAAATCCAGATGTGCTTGAGCTGATCCGCGCAAAGACTTCAGTTGTACAAGCACAGTATTTCTTAGTGCAGTCAATTGTGAGCAAACTTATCTCTGGATACAACAGAGATCTGCAGCTAACAAAAAAACCGATGATTGAAAGCTTTCAGATATGTATCGACAGCGTTAAGATAATGAATAATCTACTAAAAGGCATTGTCATCAATGAAGATAAATGCCTGAAAGGATTTTCTGCTGAGATATTTTCTGCTGATGAAGCATATGAACTTGTGAAAAAAGGAATGACATTCAGAGATGCTTATCTGGAAGTTGGAAATGCGTTGAATAATGATGAAAAGAGTAAACATATCGTGAATAAAGAAATAATTGTTAATAATATCAAAAATAAGAAAAATATAGGACATACAGGAAATGTTGGATTAGAAATGATTGAGGAAAAAATTTCTGAGAAAAAAGAGATTGTTAAAAAAGAGAAAGAAGTTTTTCATGAGAGATTAACAAATCTTCATCTGCACATCTGATAATGACTTATAAGGTATTCTTTTAGTTATATCTAATAATTCTATACCTAACATATTTCCATCTTTATCAAAATCAATAATAGTAAAATCATCTACTTTCTTATTTTTAGAAAATTCTCCTTTGCGAAATTCAATATACATTGCATTTGCTTTCTTATCAAATGTTATTTCCATGTTAAATCCAATATAAAGTGATTACATATAAAAAATTTTCGTCTTTTTCTGTAACAACCTCTATTGTTCCTCCATGTAGTTTTTTCTGAAAAAAATATTTTCCATGTTTTTTTAGTACTATATCTGGGAAATTTATTATGTATATCACTTCTTCTTTTAATATGCCTCTTCTTTGAAGCCTGAACTCTGCATGCGTAGTAAATATTATTTTCATAAGAATTGATTGCATGAACTTATTAATAAGCATAATCTCAAATAAATTGAAAGAAATATGGATAATTTGAAAAATGCTATTGGTATTCTGAAATATTTTCGAGAAATAATAAGAAAAATGAAGAATTTTCGAAAAACTCAGAGTTATTGTTACAAACCTTTTTATACTACTTCTTAAATTTCATATTGATTATTCAGGAGATTAGTTGAAAAACATGTCGAAATATGAATTAATAATTACTGAGAAGCCAAATGCTGCATTAAAGATTGCGCAGTCATTAGCAGATGGAAAACCTATAAAAAAAAATATTTCTGGAGTTCCTTATTACGAAGTTACACACGGTAAAAAGGATCTAGTGATTGGCTGCGCTGTAGGTCATCTTTTTACAATCACTGAAAAAGACAAGAAAAAAGGATGGACTTATCCAGTGTTTGATGTTAAATGGGAGCAGAATTCTAAAGTAAATAAAGGCGCAGCGTATACAGCAAAATATGCAAGCACATTGAAGAAGCTGGCTGAAAATGCAAATGTATTTACTGTTGCAACTGATTATGATATTGAAGGAGAAGTAATTGGATATAATGTTCTAAAGTATTTATGCAAACAAAAAGATGCAAAAAGGATGAAATATTCTACATTGACTCGAGATGAACTTCGAGAATCATTTGATAAAGCATCCAAAACTCTTGATTGGGGGCAAGTAAATGCAGGATTAACAAGGCATGAATTAGACTGGTATTATGGAATCAATTTATCAAGAGCATTAAGCTTGGCTGTCAAGAGTACAGGTAGCTTTAAGATTCTAAGTTCAGGAAGAGTGCAAGGACCAGCATTAAAAATTGTTGTTGACAGAGAAAAAGAGATACAAGCATTTAAGCCAGTGCCTTTCTGGCAGATTTCATTGCTTTGGACAAAAGATAAAAGAAATATTGAAGCACATCATATCACAGATAAATTCTGGAACAAAAAAGAAGCAGAAGCTGTATATAACAAAGTAAAAGATCAAAAACAAGCAGTTATCGCTGATGTAAAAAAGAATGAATTCAAACAAGCACCTCCTACTCCATTTGATTTGACTACATTGCAGACAGAGGCATATAGAAATTTTAAGATCCAGCCAAAAGATACATTGGAGCTTGCACAGAACTTGTATTTAGCTGGAGCTATATCTTATCCAAGAACAAGCTCGCAGCAATTGCCAAAAGAGCTTAATCTTAAGAAAATAATGACGCATCTCGAGAAGAATAATCATTATAAAGCTCTTGCTGGAAAATTATTGAAAGAAAATAAATTAAAGCCAAATGAAGGAAAGAAAACTGATCCAGCACATCCTGCAATACATCCAACTGGAGAGATGAAATCTTTAAAAGATCGTGAGCATAAAATATATGATTTAATTGTCAAAAGATTCCTTGCTTGTTTTGCAGATCCAGCTACAAGAGAAACTGTTACAGTCACATTAGACGTTAATACTGAAAAATTTTTATCAGCAGGTTCACGAACACTTGTAAAAGGCTGGCATGAGTTTTATGCGCCGTATGTAAATCTTGAAGAAGAAGAATTGCCTGCTGCTGCAATACAGGAAAAAGTGGCTGTCAAAGATATAAAACAAGAACAGAAAGAAACACAGCCGCCTAAAAGATATAATCCTGCATCCATCATCAAAGAATTAGAGAGAAGAAATCTTGGTACAAAAGCAACAAGAGCAAATATTGTTGATACGCTGTTTAATAGAGGGTATGTAACAGGACAGCCAATTGAAGCTACAAAATTAGGTATGCTTACAATTGGAACACTTGAAAAATACTGCCCAAGTATTCTTGATGAGGAATTAACAAGACATTTTGAAGTTGAGATGGATGAAATCCGCGAAAAGAAAAAGAAAAATAAAGAAGTATTAGATGAAGCAAAAGATGTGCTGACAAAATTGCTGGAGAAATTCAAAATTCATGAAAAAAGCATTGGAAAAGAATTGCTTTCAGCTGAAAGAGAATCACAGGAGATTGCAAATACTATCGGAGAATGTCCTGTCTGCAAAAAAGGAACATTAATGATGCGCAAAGGTAAGTTTGGCAGATTTATAGCATGTGATAAATATCCAGAGTGTAAAACTACTTACAAATTACCTGGCAATGGACTTATTATGCATTAATACAGAATGCAAAACGAAAAAAGTACATGATATTGCTACCGAGAATAAAATGACTAAGCTTTGCCCAAAATGCAGCAAAGAGCTTGTGCTGCGAAGATCTATGTATGGCGCATTCTATGGCTGTTCAGGATATCCAGCATGCAAAACTATTGTAAAGATTCCTAAAGAAACTATTCTGAAGGATAAGAAAACATCCTAATCAATTGCTATATTTCTATTAATAGTTGTGTTTGATTTTTTGGAGTAATTCTTACTGATTTTTCCTTTTTTAAATTAAGAAACATTGCGATTTCTTTAGGTATTCTTATTGCAAGACTATTTCCTACTTGCGCCACTTTTGTTTTTTTTGCTAATCCAAATAATCCCTGTTCTTTTGATTTGAGCTGTATTTTCTCAGCAGCTGATTCATCGAAGAAAGTTTCTCCACATTTCTCACAAACAAGAGCTTTAAATCTACCTAAAGAAATACCAAATTCTTTATGTTCAACAATTCTTTTCTTTAATTCATTATTACACATGATACATTTCATAGTAATCACCTAATTGTTATAAACAGTTATTATAAACAAAGCATCTTCATTCTTCATAAAGACACATTCTACTCCAGCCATATTTGCATGCCATTTTTCAGTATCTTTTTCTTTCCATCTCATCCCTTTTATCAATGCAGCATTAACGTCATTTTTTTCTATTCCTAAAGCATCCATCTTTTCCAAAGCATGCTTGCTGTAGATTATCTTAATAAGTAATCACCTAGATATACAAAGATTTACTTGTATATATATTTAACGGAAAAAGATTTATATATAACTACCTACATACACAGATTCTATAAATAAAGAGTGTAGGGAAATGGAGAATCAAAAAGGGGGTAGTACAGTTACAACTTTGTATAGAGATAGTACTCCTATCACTCCTCTGCAGATGCAGTCAAGCAATTATACTAATCAAGATATTCTTATTCCACTTTGCATTTATACTGACAAATTGTCTGGATTAGAGATTATTACGAAATTCTTACGAGAAAATCTGTTTATTGAATTTAAAGAGATTGCTCAGCTGTTGAACAGAAGCGAAAAAACAATATGGCGGGCATATAATGATTCTCGGCAAAAATTGCCTGAATCTTTCAGCGCCAATAAAAGAAGTGTTGTCAGAAACAGCAAGAATAATTATTTCAGAAATAATTATTTTATCCCACTTTCGATATTTTCTAACCGTAACTTAAGTATTCTTGAATCTCTTGTAAAATTCCTAAAAGAACGACATTCCCTTACATTTGCAGATATCTCAATATTATTGAACAGAGATCAGCGTACAATCTGGACAGTATATCATAGAGTAAAAATCAAAGATAAATTGACTGCAATTGAAAACAATGCAGCTGATGAAGATGCTGCGGCAGATGAAAACGAAAATACTGAATTAGATGATAATCTAAATAAAATAATAATGGTGCATTAATGGACAGTAAAGAATTATTGCAAAAATTAAGATTGACAGAGAAATACACTATCATAAGTCTGATTCTTTTAGGTGTATTTATCTTATTTTTCTTTAATCCTCATTTGTTTACTGGTTTTATTACTGGAGAAAATCTAAATTTCAGCGACAATAATTCTTTGCAGTTTGAGATTAGCTTTAATGAAATTAAAAAGCCGTATATTGAATTGACTAACAAATATGGTTATTTGACAGGACATAAAGATGTAACAGTTAATTATGAAAAAACAAATGCTGAGAAAAATGCATATGATATTACATTAAGCAGCTCTCCAGGGATTGCTGAACTTGTTCATCTTGGAGAGATTCCAGAAGCAGTTGTTGAAATTAAAGGTTTGAAAATAAATAAAGCAAAAGAAAACGAATCTCTGTCTGCCATCAAAGCAGTTATTGATTCAATTGAAGAAACAGAGAAAAGAAAAGTAGACGAAAAGAGAATAAAGCGGGATAATCTCATCACAGGCAATATTGCAAAAGCAGGAGAAGTTACTATTGTTGAAGAGATCAGGACATCTGTGTTTGCAATCGAAAGCTATGATATTGAAAGTGCTATTTTGACTCTGCCAAAAGTTTCTGCTGGAAAAATAGATGCGGTTTATCGATGCAATGAGTTTGATATTGAAAAGTTTGATTGTGTTTCTAATTGGGATAAAACAACAATTCCATTCATTGATAATGGAGATACAATTACATTTTCTGTAGATCATTTCTCTGCTTATGCTGCTGGAGGAGATAATCAGACTAATCAAGCGCAGTTAACAATCTGGGATGACAGTGATAATATTACAAAAATGAATAATAAAGATATTGTGTTTTATGCAGAATATTATAATGCGACAAATAATGCAATAGTTGGCGATGGAGTATATTGTAATATCTCATTTGATGATGGACAAAAAGCAGTGATGAACTTTAATGCTAGCTCTCAACGCTATGAATATAATCGGAAGTTTGCTTATGGTGGAGAATATCAATTTACAACAGCTTGTGTTGGCGCTGATGTTGGTTATACTAATTTGCAAGCAACAGATAATGTTGTTGTTGAAGAATTGTTTGTGTTAGGAGGATTAGCTGTGCCGACACACACTGCACCAATCTTAAATGCAACAAACATTAACAATAATACAAATCAGAACTTAACTTGCTGGAATCAATCAACTGCTGATGCAGAAGGAGATTCTGTAAAGAATATTTTTAATTGGTATAAGAATGGAAGTTCTTTGATGATATTAAATATGCCATTTGAAAATGGTGTAAATAATAGTTTTACACTTGATTATTCTGGATTAAATAACACAGGAAATACATCTGGTGGAATGGTATGGAATTCAACAGGTGGCTATGATGGTAAAGGAACTTATGAATTTGATGGCACAAATGATTTTATTAATCTAAGCACACAAACAACATTAACAGGTTCAAAACAATTTACAATAACTGCTTGGGTTAAAAGAAATAGCGCGGCAACTCATCAAATCTATTGGGAAGAAACAAGTTCATCTGGTTATTCAAGAATTTATTTAACAATAGAATCAAATAATTCAATTAGATTTGGTGTAAGAGATTCTGCTGCTGACCCTACAGGAACATTTTGGAGTTTTTATAGTAATGCAACAATAAATAATAATGCTTGGACACATGTAGCTGTTATTTTTGATAGTGTTGCAGATAATCATTCTATTTATTTAAATGGTACATTAAGTAAGACTGATACTACAGCACGAAGTGCATTAGGTACATCACAAACAAATAGAATTAGAATCGGTTCTAGTTATAGTGGATCTGCTGATCAGAATTATTTTAGCGGTACTATTGATGAAATCAAAGTTTACAATTATTCACTTACTTCAGCACAAGTTTTAGCACTTTTTCAGAACAGAACTGATTTAATCCATTCAGATGAAACAACAATTGGAGATCAATACATTTGTTCAGTTACACCAAATGATGGGACAAGCGATGGTACGACGTTGAATTCAACTAGCTTGACAGTAATTACTGCACCAAACATTACAATACCACAGTTAAATGCTTCAATTTATTATACTGACAGCGATATAAATGCTTCAGTAAATTATACAGATGCAGAAGCAGATATTGGAACTGTTTACTTTGAGTGGTTCAAAAACAGCACAGCAATATTTACTCATACTGTAAGCAGTGTAACAAACAATGCAAATGTTTCAGCTGTTTTGATGAATACAAATTTCAGCAGAGGAGATATTATTATTGTACAAGCAACTGCTAATGATGGTACTGA
>JAGVYW010000035.1 GCA_018303075.1 Candidatus Woesearchaeota archaeon
CATAACAATCTGAAATCTTTGAGAAGGAATTCCTGTTCTTGCTCTATAAGTTGGCTCAAAAGCAATTCCATTTAATCCAACACCAACTGATTCGTGAGAAGAAATAATTGCTCCGTTATATTTCTTGTCTATCTGAACTTCTTGTCCATCAACTTTCATAGTAAAATCAGCAACTTCCCAAAAAAACTTGCTGAAACTGCTGTATGGCAGAGCAAGGTTTGCAAATATCTTTTTTAGAGTGCGTAATGTAGTGTAAAAACCCTTTTTTACATGTGGATCAAAATATTCATTTGGCACTTTTACAATCTCAGAGTATTTATCTCTTGCATTAAATAGATTATCAGCTTTAAAGACTAAGCTATCATAACCTTCTGGAGTTCCACCGTAATAAATCCATAATACTTTAGTTGTCAATCCAAAACCAATATTAAATGCTTTCAGACTATTTACATCTAAAATTCCCAGTTCTGATGTCTTTAATTGCTCATGTCTTGCATATTTTCTAGCAATGTAAATTGCCATTTTTTCAGCTTTTGTTAAAAGCAATTTATTAAAATATTCAAAATTAACAAAATCTAACGTTTTTCTGACATCTTTTCTTGTTTGGTCAACTAATCCATTAGTCAAATCAAATGGAGTAACCCAATTTACAATAGTACCATTTGGAAAACCAGCTATCATAGAAGGCATTTGCCCAAAAATCTTATAGAAATTTGTTAATGCAATATGTGCTGCACCATCTCCACCACCAATTCCTAAGATATCAGGAGCATTGCCATTTTGAGAATGAGATTTATAATCTTCAATTTTAGAAACTAAATCAGCAATAGATTCCGTAAACAATACTTCTGAATTAAGACCATTGTCTGGCATGGATAAAATACGCTCAATATTTGAAGCTTCATCTCTATTAAATCCACCTGCACGCATGTTCATAATAGTAAGCATTGATGTCATTTTACTAAAAATCTATGTACTTTCTTAAAAAGATTACGCTTTATTGGAAGTAATAAGTATTTTTCTAAGATTGAACTAAGAATCAGTGGAACATTTTCATCAAGTTTAAGGATTTATTGAAATTCGCTGCAATAATTGATTTGTGTTGGACATAACTGTATTAAGACTAAAGTAATATATAAAGATTTATCTTTAAACATGACGAATTTAATTGAAAAAAATAGAAAACTCTATTCAACACTAACTTGCTTTGACAATGCTTGTCCTGGCATACCTGTTTCAAAAATAACTCGAACTGCGCCGTTTCTTCCATGAGCTGCAGCAACTTTACCTTTTATTTCTTTACCTGCTGGTGTCTTGAAAACAACTGATTTGTTAACTAAAGCTGCAGCTTGTTCTTTTGTTGTGGAACCATCAACATGCACAATCATATGACTGCAGGTTTGCGTGTGCCTTCCCATTCTAAAATTAGATATTACGCCTTTCATGTATTGCTTAGAAAAAGTGATGATTTATAAAGCTTTCGCAGAGGATTTTACAAAAATAGTAATTTTTGTAAAATAATCTATGCCAAGCAATCCTGGCAGAGCAGGGAGATTTGGACAACGGTTGAGAATTCTGACATAGCAGAGAAATACTAACTACCAACTACAGACTTTATGTACGTCAAATAGTTAATTATTTAAATCTTACCTTATTTACAACAACTGAAATAGTATGCAAAAAAAAGAAATAAGAAAAATAACAACAGAAACTAAACAGAACACCAAAGATGATGTTAAAGCTTTCTGGAATAGAAATGTTTGTCTAACTAAATTCATCAAGGGGGAAAAAAAAGGAACAAAAGAATATTTTCAAGAAGGAGAAAAAATCAGATACAAATATCATTATTATCTGCAGCACTTATTTGACAAGATTGCACAAGAATATCCTAATGGAAAACTGCTTGAGATAGGCTGCGGAATTGGAACAGATCTGCGGGAATTTGCGCGAAGAGGGATGCAAGTAACAGGTGTTGATCTGACTGAGAATGCAATCAATTATACAAAACAACATTTAGAAGCATTTAATTTGAAAGGAAAACTAATTGTTTCAGATGCTGAGAAACTGCCGTTTAAAGATAATACATTTGATGTTGTCTATTCTTTCGGAGTACTGCATCATACACCTAATACACAAAAAGCTATCAATGAAGTGCATCGTGTATTAAAAAGTTCAGGAAAAGCTGTGATTATGCTCTATCATAAAATATCATTAAATTATGCTGCGCATCGCATATTAGATGTTCCTTTTGACGGCAGCAGAAAAGATCGATGTCCTGTAGAAAGAGCATATACAAAAGAAGATATCCGCACAATGTTTGAGAGATATAATTCTGTTGATATTAAAATCGATTATTTATTTGGCACTGGCTGGAAATTTGCAAATGCAATAATGCCTAAATTCCTGCATAGAGCACTTGGAAAAAAGATAGGCTGGCATATTGTGATCGAAGGGAAGAAATAAGTGTATCTATGGCTGATCTAGAAGAAACATTATGGTATACAATTCCAGGATTTATTATCTTGTTTACAATTCTTTTAATATCAAATCCTGAAAACAGTATTGTTTATATTTTTCAGATAAATATCATATTCCAAGCAATCTTTTTGATAACTTTTAGCACATTATGGCATATTATCTACCGGCTATTTTATCACTATATATTTTATGGTAAAAGAAGAGAAGTATTATATTTCAAAACTACATTAGTAAATCATTATAATTCTAGAAACAATGCAGATAGAAATATAATTAAACAACTAATTCATATCAAAAAGATAACTGATTTAGATAATGTCTTTGTATTAGAAAAGATTTACAATTTTTTTATTTTTTCCAATAAGAATTTCGAAAGACAGGTACATCATCTTAAACAGAGAAGATTTCATTGGACATCTAGTTTGATTATTATGTTTAGTTTAGTTATTAGCATCTTATTACTATTATTTCAAATGATTTTGTTTAATTATAATATCTTTCTTATATTATATTTATCCTTACTCATAATTTGTTTAATTTTCATTTATTTGTGGTTTAAGATAAATTCAGAGTATGTTTTCCATCATGAAAGTTATATAATATATCATGCATTAGATAGAAGTTCTGAATATTATATTTTCAAAAAGAAAGAAGATTTAAACAGAGAAAGAAGAAACAATCACAATGGGTAATAAAACTATAATTAATAAAATATATCACCAATTATTACAAGAGTATCACCCACAAGGCTGGTGGCCAGTAACTTCCGACGACAAATCAACAGCAGGCAAAGCAGAATACCATCCAGCAGATTACAGCTATCCAAAAACTGAAAAGCAAAAGCTTGAAATTATTTTTGGGGCAATTCTGACGCAAAATACTTCTTGGAAAAATGTTGAGAAAGCAATATTTAATCTATATCAAAATAATCTGATAAATATTTCAAATGTTCTTGCGATTGAGAGATCGAAGTTAGCAGAACTTATCAAAAGCTCTGGATATAATAATCAAAAAGCGGAACGATTGAAAATAGTGTGTAAATTTTTATTAGAGAAACCTCTTCTTGAACTAGATAAGATTTCAACAGAAAAATTAAGAGATATTTTGCTTTCAATAAAAGGGATTGGTCCAGAAACAGCTGATTCTATACTACTGTATGCATTCAATCGTCCTGTGTTTGTAATTGATACATATACAAAACGAATATTTTCTAGGATAGGATTGTGCAGTAAAGATGTAAAATATGATGAATTACAGCAGTTGTTTATGGATAATCTAATGGAGGATTATAAAATGTTTCAAGAGTATCATGCATTGATTGTTGAACATGCAAAGAGATGCTGTACTGCGAAAGGAAGCGAATATAACTGTACACTAATTCACAATAAGCTGTAACTTGTTCTTATCAATTGGTTCAATTATTACTTCTTGACCTTTCTTAAGAGAAAGAAATTGAACAAGATTCTTAGGAATTCTCACATCGATAGAATTACCAACTTCAGATACTTTTGTTCTTGCTCGCAACCCCCATAAACCTTTATTCTTAACTTCTGCTTCAATCTTATCAGATGCTGCTGATTCAAATAATGTTTCACCGCAATGATTACAGACTAAGGCATCAAATACACCTATAGTTTCACCTAAAAAAATATAAGGTGTTTTTTTCTGGTTATATTTCCCCATATTACATTGTGTGCATTTCATTTTGTACTCCATCTTTTTGGTCTTCCTAAATGGACAGTTATAATTTTGTATTTATCATTGTCTAATTTTTCATAGACTACTGTAAAATCTCTATATACAGTAATAAAATGATTACCTTCAACTACACGAGGTCCCCTGCTTATTGCCTCTACAATCTCAACACGTGAGATACCATCATCATTTGCTTCATCTTGAGCATGCTTTGTCATCAGCAAATCTTCTTTAGTTACCAAATTATAAAACCTCTAATGTATAAACGTGTAATTACTTGTTATATTTAAATGTTTCTAAGAAAATAATAAACAAACATTTATTTTTTTATTTTCCAAGATTTATCTCAAATAAAAAACATTTAAATATAAGCTCATTCATAAAAATTGTAATTTAATTTTTTGAGACGAATAAAAAATGGATAAAACATCTGTTGGGGAAAAAAAGAGGGTTATCTCAAAGAAATATCTGCGGCCAAGATGGAATTTCCTTAGTCAAGATAGAAAAGGAGTTCTTCATATAAATAATGTTTCAGTCAATGATTTAGAAAAAAATTATGGAACACCATTGTATATCATGGTTGAAAATGAAATTCGAGATAGATTACGAAGATTTAAAGCTGCATTTAATACTTATGAAAAATTAAAACCGCAGTATGCATGCAAATGTAATTCTAATCTTGAAATTCTTAAGATTGTCAGAGAAGAAGGTTTTGAATTAGATGTCAGCAGTGTTGGTGAAATTATTCTTGGTCTGCTTGCAGATTTCTCGCCAGAACAAATTACATTTACTAATTTATATAAAACTGAACAAGATATCTTGTTTGCAGCAAAAGTCGGGGTAAGAGCAGTTACTGCCGATTCTTTAGAAGAAATCAGAAGAATTGGAACTGTTGCACAAAAATTGCAGACAAAAATCAGGTTGTTTATACGCATTAATCCAAATATCAGATATGGAAATAAACTCCAGAAAATCCATGAATTTGGAACTCCATTGCTGGCTGCAAAATACGGAATTCCCATATCTTATGCAAAGAAAGCAATCACTTTGGCAAAAAGCTATGATAATATTGAATTGATCGGATTTCATTTTCATGGTGGTTATATACCAAATTATAAAGTATATTTTCAAGCTGCAAATAAATTATTAAAGCTTGCAAAGTATTGTAAAGATACTTATAGCATAAATATCCTAGACATTGATTTAGGAGGAGGATTTCCTGTACAATATAAGGATGAAGCAATCTTTACTCCAGAAGAGATGGGCAAGAAATTCATAAGATATTTTAAGAAATCATTAGTAAAATATGATTTGCAATGGCCAAATCTTGTGTTTGAGCCAGGAAAGTTTATAGTAGCAAATGCAGGCATTGGATTAGTAAAGATTATCAGTAAAAAACCAACTAAAACAAAAAGAATTCTTGTAACAGATGGTTCAACTTATGCAATGCTGCCAGATCCTTTAATCTACAAAACCTATTATGATATTCTTCCTGCAACACAAATGTCATTGCCAAGAGTTAGAAAATATGACATTGCTGGCTGCACTTGTGATTGTATAGATATACTTGGATCAAATAGAATACTTCCAATCCTAAAAGAAAATGATATCTTGGCAATCATGGATACAGGAGCATACAGCAATGCAATGGCTTCAAATTTCAATAATCTTAAAAGACCGCCAATGGTCATGATCAAAGATACAGGAGCAGTTAAATTAATCAGAAGAAGAGACAGATATTCTGAAATGTTCGGCCCAGAATTAGATGTATTAAAAGTAGCTGACCCAAAAGAAATGAAAAAGTTCTATAACTTATTCAGAATCAATATTAAGAAAGTCTGGGGAAGCAATGGGAAGAAGTGAACATTTATATTCTCCATCTCTTTTTAACAATATATGCCTGTAAACTATTGGGAATTAGTGTATGAAGTCATATATAAGTCAGACATTATCTTAGAAATATTAGATGCAAGAATAATCGATGAAACAAGAAATAAAACAATTGAATATAAGATACAACAACTAAACAAACCGATTATTTATGTTATCAATAAATGTGATCTTGTAAAAAAAGAACTGCTTGATGCTAAGAAAAAAGAGCTTGAGCATTGCGTGTATGTTTCTTCAAAAGAAAGAGACGGCACAACAATGTTGAAAAACAAAATTCTATCGCTTGGCAAGAAGGATAAAATTCATGTTGGTGTTGTTGGCTATCCAAATACAGGCAAAAGTTCTATTATCAATGCTTTAGCTGGAGCAAATAAGGCTTCAACATCTCCTCAATCAGGGCATACAAAAGGGATACAATTAGTAAAAGCAAGCAATAGAATTTATCTGCTTGATACACCTGGAGTAATTCCATTTAGTAATACTGATTCAACACAACTTGCGATTATATGCAGCAAAAATCCACAGAAAGTAAAAGATCCAGATGTTGTTGCAATGATATTAATTGAGAAGTTTGAAGGTGTTGTTGAACATTTTTATGGGATTGAAAAACAAAAAGATTCTGAAAAAGCTCTTGAATTGATTGCTATCAAAATGAATAAAAAAATAAAAGGCGGGGAGCTTGATGTTGAAGCAACGGCAAGACAGATTCTATATGATTGGCAAAAGGGGAAAATTAATCTGCTAAGTTTGTAGTTTGTTGTAATTGATTATTGTGAATTCCTAGAAAAACTGAAGAATTTTCTAGATTTATTCTTTTTTCCGAGAGATATTTGCTGATTCTTGAATTGATTCTGAAAAACTGAGAAGAATTTCGGAAAAGTCTAGCAAGGGTATAAGAAGAGAGTTTAGTCAGAAAAAAGTATGGGCCAGAAACTCTATTATATTGATACTTGCATTTGGTTGAATCTAATCAATAAAGAAGGCGATGAAACTAAAGGTATTCCTTATTGGAAGATTGCTGAGGACTTAATTAATCTTTGTAGAAAAAATGAGATTATCGGAATTACATCCTCAGTAGTATTAAAAGAATTAAAATATAAATTGAATAAAGACATGAAATGTTATTTCTTAAGAAAATATTCTTTTATTAAGATAATTACTGCAAATGAATCTGATTATTTGTTTGCAAGAACAGTAGAAAAAGTTAATGATTATCAGATTGGTTTTGGTGATTGTCTGCATATAGCAATTAGTAAAAGAATGGGCGCAATCTTAGTAACAAGAGATAACGATTTAATCAGAGTAGGAAGTAAATATATCTTTTTGAAAAGACCAGAAGAGACATTCTAAGAGTCTAATAATTTCCGTAGATCTTCGTATGACTTAACATCTTTGTATAGTTCTCTCCTAATCTTCCTCACTTCTTCAACAGAATCATAAGATTCTTTTTTTTGTTTTTTGATTAATTGCAGCTTTTGCATAGTATTATTTGTACATTAACTCCTTAATAAAGTTTTGCTAGAAAAAACTGAAGGATTCTCGGAAAAGGTTAAGAATAAAAGTATAATAACATAAGTATAATTAAGTAGTTATCTCTAACTGATTGCTTACTTTTGTTGTTAAAATAGAATTACCAATGCCTTTGCCAATGAAAAATGCTGTTCTATCGCTTGATGTTCTGAATATATCAAAAAAGCTTTTTGGTTTTTTGTATTCAACAAGTGAAGCTGTGATATTAAGCTGCTGTTGAATGTAATTTACTGCTTGTTGTTTGCCGCCAAGATCATCAATCAAACCAAGCTTTTGCGCTTCACTGCCTATGTAAACTTGACCTGTTGCTAATTCTTTGACTTTCAATGGATCAAGCTTTCTATTTGCTGCAACTTCCTCAATAAAATATGCGTGGATATCGTCTAATTCTGACTGAAAGATATCTTTTTCTTCAATTGTTAGTTTTCTAAATGGTATTCCCATGTCTTTATATTTTCCTGCAGTAAGACGTTCATAACCAATTCCATACTTCTCCATCAATCCTGAAAATTCTAAGTATGAACCAATTACACCAATACTTCCTACAAAAGACATCCTATGAGCTACAATATGATCAGTTGCAGAAGCAACCCAATATGCTCCTGAAGCGCCAAGCTCTCTGACCCATGCAACTGTTGTCTTGTTAACTGATTTTATTTTTGCTGCAATCTCATCAGATGCTACTCCAGAACCGCCTGGAGAGTTTATCTCAAAAATAATTGCTTTAATTGCTGTGTTTTTCTCTGCTTTTTCAATTTCTGCAATTATTTCAGTTGATGAAACTAATCCTCCATCATCAAAAAATGATTCAGCAGCATCGCCAACAATAACACCTTTCAATGGAATAACAGCAACATTGCCTGTGCTATCTATCCCATCTGATGATGACATTGAGATCAAACTTATTACTAAAATAACAATCAAAACGAAGAAAAAAAATCCTATGAAAGCAATTGGAGCTAATAAGAAATACCATAATTTGCTTTTCTTTGGCTTTTCTTCATATGAATGATATGAATGTGAATATTCAGAGTGATTATTTGAATGTTCAGAAAGCTCATTGAAATTTTTATTATTTTTAGTATCTCTTTTAGAATCCACTGCTACCGTATACTGCTTTTCTTTTTGTTGTCTTTTTTGCACAGAAGAAAGCGTACTCGTATCTGAATTATCTGCTACTGAGAATTTTTCTGCGTCGATTGACATATTTTTTTCTGTAAGATTTTTTTCAAGCTCTTTTTCTTTTGGCATGGCTATCTGTATAATGAGAAGATTTATAAATTCTTTCATTTTTATAAAAAATTACTTATAATTGTGTGAATAGTAATTATTTTTCAAATTAATGCGGGGTAATTTTTTATTAGCAAGAAGAAAGAAGAAGAACAAAGAATTGAGCAAGAACAGCAAGAGATACGTAGAGTTATACTCCCAAAAGGCAATCAAGTATTTGGTCTGCTTGAACAAAGGCTTGGCGGAAGCAGAAATAGAGTCAGATGTATGGACGGCAAAACAAGAATCTGTAGAATTCCTGGCAGATTAAAGCGAAAACTCTGGGTTAGAGAAGGAGATTTATTGCTTATTGAACCATGGGAGCATGGCGGAGAAGAAAAAGCAGATATTATTTTCAAATATAGGCATAATCAAGTTGATTACTTAAAACAAAAAGGTTTCTTAAAAGGATTAGATGATTTAGAGAGCTTTTAACATTACTTTTATAAATAATTCACAATTTCTTAACATATTTTGAATATAAATTTTGGTAATAGAAATGACTAATACAACAAGAATATCAAAGAAAAAACAAAAAATTAATCAGAAAATGAATTTCTTTATTGTCCGAATTGCCTAACTTAAGAATTTTGCATTTTTGCAAAGTTCTCTTAAGTCTAATTAATTAATAAGAATGCCATAAACGCAAAACAGTGTTTTTTATTGCAAAAGATATATAAATCCATTCTTATTTTTCCTAGATTATGTATGAAGAGCTTGATTTTGAATCTACAAAAGATTTAAAAGTAGAAAAACTGATTATTGATCAGGTAATTGGTCAAGAAGATGCAGTAGAAATCATGAGAAAAGCTGCATTACAGCGAAGGCACGTTTTGTTGATAGGTGAACCTGGAACTGGTAAGTCTATGTTAGGGTTAGCATTGGCTGAATTGCTTCCAAAAGAGAAACTTGTAGATATTCTTGCATTCCCAAATCCTAATGATGAAAATAAACCATTAATAAGAACAGTTGCTGCTGGAAAAGGGAGAGATATAACAAATAAAGCAAAGATTGAAAGCGTTGCTGCATTTAAAAACCAGAATATAATAATGATTATTCTTGCAATTGTTGCAATGATTATACCATGGTGGATACGAGAAAAGTACAAATCAGATGTTATGTTTGCAGCATTTTTTTTAGGAGGAATGATATTCTTAGCAAGTGTTGTATTGTTTATTAATTTCAGCAAAAAGATGAATGGCGGCAAGGTGCAAGTTCCAAAAATAATTGTAGATAATTTTGAGAATGAACAAGTTCCGTTTTATGATGCAACTGGAGCTCATGCAGGAGCTTTGCTTGGAGATGTTATGCACGATCCATTTCAAAGTGGAGGACTAGGAACTCCTGCAAATGAAAGAGTAGTAGCTGGTATGATCCATAAAGCACATATGGGTGTATTGTTTGTTGATGAGATTGCAACATTACAACCTCATACACAGCAAGAGCTGTTAACTGCACTGCAAGAAGGTAAGTATGCAATCACTGGACAAAGCGAAAGAAGCGCAGGAGCAATGGTAAGAACAGAAGCTGTGCCATGTAAATTTATCCTTGTTGCTGCTGGAAACTTTGAAACATTGAAGCATATGCACCCTGCACTGCGTTCAAGAATAAGGGGATATGGATATGAAGTATACATGAAAGAAACAATCGAGGATACTGCTGAAAATAGAAAGAAAATCGCATTGTTTGTTGCGCAGGAGATAAAGAAAGACGAGAAAATACCCCCTTTTAGCAGAGAAGCAGTTATTGATATAATCCAAGAAGCACGAAAAAGAGCAAATAGAAAAGGACATCTAACATTACGTTTGCGAGAATTAGGAGGATTAATCAGAGCATCAGGAGATATTGCACGAGGAGAAAAAGCAGAATTTGTAATGAGCAGACATATATTTGCTGCCAGAAAGATCGCAAGAACATTAGAACAACAAATTGCAGACAAATATATCGAGAGAAAAAAAGAATATGAAGTGATCATCACAAGAGGAAAAAGGGTTGGAAGAGTCAATGGACTTGCTGTCATGGGAGATGGCTCAAATTTCTCAGGAATAATCCTGCCAATCGAATCAGAAGTAACACCTGGTGGAAAAGAATCAGAGATCATCGCCACAGGGAAATTAGGAGAGATAGCAAAAGAAGCTGTAAAGAATGTAACTGCAATAATCAAGCGATATTTTGGCGAAGACATCAAAGAGAAATATGATATCTATGTGCAGTTTATCCAGACTTATGAAGGTGTTGAAGGAGATTCTGCAAGCATTGCAGTTGCAACATCAGTAATATCTGCACTGAAAAATATACCAATAAAACAAGAATATGCAATGACTGGATCATTGTCTGTACGAGGAGGAGTGCTGCCAATAGGAGGAGTTACTGCAAAAGTTGAAGCTGCTATAGAAGCTGGGTTAAAATTTGTAATTGTGCCAAAATCAAATATGCAGGATATTATTATAGCTGAAGAACAATTGAAGAAAATTACAGTAATTCCTGTTGAAAATATACAAGAAGTTTTGCAGGAAGTACTTGACTGGAAAGGAAATAAGAAAATTCTTGATAAAATTTTAGAAGTGAATACGGAATAATCTGAAAAAAAAAATTATAAAACGAAATATTTATATATTGTTACTTATTAGTTGTCAATATGTCTCTAAGTAAAATATTATCAGCACTTTGGCGAAAAATAGTTCATAGAAAATATTATTTGCAAGATGTTGCAGAGATTATTAATCCTGAAGAGCAGCAGCCATCAGCTTGTGAAATGTTTTTGAATGAGTTATTATTTGCACCTGATCAAAAAATAGTTTATTGGAAAAATGGAGAATATTATTCTGAAGTTGATCATAAAAAAAGTATGTCATTAGATGCTGCGAAATATTTTAGGTATTATCAACCATTTGTTAAAGTTGGAGAATATCTAGAATTAGTATTAGTAGAAGATATGGTTAGAACTACTGATGTTATTGTACGCGCTTTTCGATCTGGAAATAATATTTATTATCAAGCAAAGAATGGTTGCCGATATAGAGTAGAATATGTTGGAATTGATTTAGAAAAAGTTTTAGAAGAAGGAAAAAATACTTCAAAAGATATAGTTAGACAATTTCCAAAAGCAGCGTGATTAAAGATACTTTATCTCAGCACAATGCTTAAGTAAATCAGACGAACAATTGACTGATATTCATCTACACATATAAATAAATGATATTTCTGTTCATTATAATTAAGATTAACTATCTAAAAGTGGTTAAAATTCACCATATTTAAATACTAGTTCAATATATAATTTATATATGAATGATTTAGAACAGATAGTTGAAGAAGACTCGAAAAAAGGTTTTTTGGAAACTTTAAAAAGAGAATTATTAGCTACAGGTAAACTTTACCTTAATGTGATCAAAAGACCATCTCTCTTAGCTGAAGGGATTTATCATGCAGTTAGAGATATCTTGTATGAACTACCTAAATCATTATTTCATAAATCTAGACATAAAGATTTAAAGAAAAGATTGAATGAGAAAGCTTCACAAGCTTTAGTGTTAAGTGAAGCTATTACTGTCCCTGGAACTTACATAGGTTTTGGATTATTCAAGACATTAGGAGCAGGTGATTATACTGCGTCTGTAATTGGTGGTTCTGTTGGAAATTATGTCTCAGGTGCACTTTCATATATCATTGCTTATAATCTATTAACAAGAGGTAATGAGAAATATTCTATAAAAGATGCATTCATTTGTAGTTGTAAAGTTATTAAAGATTGCTTTCTAACTGCTATGATATTATATTTAAGTGAAACTCCAATAATTAGTGGATTATTAGCTGCTGGTTTATCTAGTGACATAGCAGTTGGTTTGAATCTAGCAGGTGGAATGGTAATCTTCACTGGTGTAGCTAAATATTCCACATCACAAAATATTGAAAAGTACTAACTATGTAATTTTAGCGATATCTTATCTCAATATCATCTGTTCTTAAATAAGGAGCTATTGTTATTTTCTTTGCATTTTTGACTACGTTGTTTTTTAGTGATATGTAATTGCCTGCAGAATATTCTAACACACCAAGCCATGCAATCATTGCGCCATTGTCAATTAGATATTGATTATCTGGAATAAAACATTGTGCTCCACGCCCCTTGCACATAATTGTGCACATCTCCTGCAAACGCTTGTTGCATGCTACGCCTCCGCCAAGCAAGAGCTCATTTTTATCACAATGCGCTAATGCTCGTTCTGCAACTTCTGTCATTAATGCAAATATTGTTTCTTGCACAGAAAAACAAAGGTCTTCAATTGTATATTCATCAAAAAATTGTGGTTTTTTAATTAATTGTTTAATATAAGTTAGTAAACCTCCAAAATTCATATCCATGCCTTTGATTGAATATGGAAGTTCAATGAATCTTTTGCCTTTTTTTGCTAACTCTTGTATTTTTGGACCTCCTGGAAAACCTAAATTTAGTTCTCTTGCAAGAGTATCAAGAAAATTACCTATTCCTATGTCTAGAGTTTCTCCGATAATACGATATTTTCCTGCTTCATAAGAAATAATTTGTGTGTTTGCACCAGAAACATATAAGAGAATTGGATCTTTTGCTTTTGTTAACAATCTTCCAATTTCTAAATGTGCAATACAATGATTGACTGGTATAACAGGAACATTTAGTTTTAACTTTTTTAATCTTAATGCTAATGAACGCGCGACCATTGCGCCAATTCTTAATGTATGACCTATGCCAGGAGAAGCTGAATAGGAAATCATATCAATATCTTTCAATCTGAGCTTTGCTTTTTGCATTGCCTGCGTTATGATTTTATCACAAACATCAACATGATGATCTGCAACTTGACTTGGAATCATACCCGCTTTTTTTGAGGTAAATGAAGCTTTACAATTTGCAAGGATTGTTGTTTCTGGTCTATGTTTAGAGTTTTTAGTATTATAAGAGATAATCCCTATCCCAAATGTGTGCGCTGTTGATTCAATTCCTAAGCATATCATGTGATAAACCTTTATTTATCCCATCTTTAACATTTCTTGTTCAACTAAATATATATTTCCTTGATAAGAAACTTTATCTCCTGCTGATAGTTTCCGCTTATTTCTTGTTTCCTTTTCTCTATTTACTACAACTTCACCTGAACGAATTAATATTTTTGCTTGCCCTCCTGTTGAAGCTAAGCCTTTGAGTTTAAGAAATGCGTTGAGTTCAATGTATTTGTTAAGCATACTTCATCAAAGAAAACTGTTATTTATATTGATTGCGGATATTTATTGAATCTTCAGATAAATTGAGCAATATGAGTCTTTTTTGCAAGTTTTCAACAGCTTTTATATTTTCATCTTTCTTATTACGCAAGATATCAATAAGAACATCACTTCGCTGACAACTCTATAAGAAACTGCGTCATCAACCTTACACCATAGCCTGTTGCGCCTTTTTGCGTGTAAGCACTGCCTTTTGTTGTCCAGACTGGACCAGCGATATCAATATGCATCCATTTATAGTCTCCAACAAATTCTGATAGAAATAAACCAGCTGTGATTGTGCCTGCTTCTCCTTTGCCAGCGCCAATATTTTTTATATCTGCGATGTCTGATTTAATATCATCTTTGTATTCTTCAATCAATGGAAGCTCCCAAACTTTTTCATTTGTCTCTTTGCCTGCTTTTGTTATTGCCTGCTTTAGTGTATCATTGTTTGACATTATTGCACAGCATAAATTGCCCAGTGCTACAATACATGCTCCTGTCAATGTTGCTAAGTCGATAATATAATCAGGCTTGTATGTTGCTGCATAGTGCAGTGCATCTGATAAAATTAATCTTCCTTCTGCATCAGTGTTGCCTATCTCAATTGATTTGCCTGAAGCTCCAACTAATACATCTCCTGGCTTCAATGCACTTCCTGACGGCATGTTTTCAACACAAGGTGCTAATGCTACTAATTTGACAGGCAGTTTTAATTCTGCTGCTGTCTTCACAGTTGCAAGAACAATCGCAGCTCCTGACATATCATCTTTCATTGTTTCAAGATATCCAGTTGGCTTTAGATTAATACCACCTGAATCGTAAGTAACACCCTTGCCGACAATTACAATTGTTTTTGTATATTTAGGAGGAGTGTATTCTGCAATAATTAACTTAGGCTCATTCACACTGCCTTGACTAACACCAAGTATGCAGTTCATCTTGTTTTTTTCTAACAACTTTTTGTCAAAAATTGTGATTTTCGTATATGGTTTGTTGGCAATCTCTTTTTTTGCAGTCTGAGCCATATATTCTGGAGTAACAATGCTAGGAGGGCCATTGATCAAATCTCTTACTAAATTGACATTGTTTACTATTGTTGCAACTGCTGCAATTGCCTGCTGAGACTTTTGAAAGTCTGCTTCATTGAAAACTAGCAACTGCATTGCTGCAATCTTCTGCTTTTTCTTTTCTTTGTCTTCTTTTTCTTTTTTTGTCTTGAACTGATCATAATCGTATGCAGCTAACATAAAACCTTCAGTTAATGCTCTTGCTACTTTTTCTGTTGTTGATTCATCTGTATCCTTTAGTTTTTTTATTGATATTAGTGGAAGAGCTACTGAACTTATGTTTTTCTCTGCAAAATATGAGAACGATTTCCCTCCTAATTGGCGTAACTTTTCAAGCGAAAGCTCTTCTTTTTTCCCCAATCCTACAACTGCAATAAGTTTTGCTTTTGTTTTTTTGTTGGTATAAAATAATGTAAATGTGGTATCCTCTCTGAGAAATTTGTTTTCATCTAATGTCTGTGAGAGCTGTTTGTTAAGAAGAGCATCATAGTCTTGAAACATGGAATCATCTTTCTCATCAGAAAATACAGGAAGAATAACTGCTTCAATATCATGGTTCTTTGTATATCTCTTTGCTATTGCTGTTACTTTTTGCATATGGAACACCTCAATTATGTTTTTAGAAACTTATGTTATGTTGGTATATAAAAATATGTCGGAATGGAAGTTGTTACTTCTCAGCTTTGTTCCACAATTCTTCAAAATACTTCTTGTATGCTGCAATCGTCTCTTTGTTTTTGTTGACAATTACTTTGAAATCTGACAATCTTTATATAGGAGCATTCCCTTATTAATAGGAATGGATATTACAAAGATTAAACAGAGATTGCTAACACTTGACAAAAAGAAAGCAATCCAGTTCATTGTGCTCTTTGGGAGTGTTGCAACTGGAAGAAACAATAAACTTTCTGATATTGATATCGCTATATATTATGATGGCAATAAAAAAGAACGATTTGCTTTTCGAATGAAAGCTTTAGGAGAATTTTCTGACAAAATTGATCTGCAGATATTTCAGGATCTTCCTTTATATATACAAAAAGAAGTTCTGAAAGGAAAAGTAATTTATTACAAAGATTATCTGTTTACATTTGATGAGTTTATGCGAATAATTAAGGAATACGATCATTTTGAAAAATATTTGCAAGAATATTATAATGCTGTTGAAAATGACTCAGAGGGTGAAGCAAGTGGATGAGAAAAAGAGAATTTTGATGAAATTAGAAGAAATGAATAAATATTTAATTGAGCTTGAAAATATATTACCAACTGAAGATGAATATATTCATAGTCTTACTGAAAGAAGAGCATCTGAAAAAACAATTGAGTTAGCAATTGAAGCAGTTATTGCGATTATTTCTATTATTGTTGCAAAAGAAAGACTTGGATTTCCTGAAGACGAAGATAGTTTGATTAATCTTTTGGAACAGAAAAAGATTTTTTCTTCAAAACTTTGTCAAACGTTAAGAGGAATGAAAGGATTTCGTAATGTTCTTGTCCATAAATATGGAGAGATTGATGATGAACTAGCATATGAATTCTTATCCAACCAATTAAGCGATTTTGAAGCATTTGAAAAAGAAGTAAGGAAATATTTACAAAAACAAAGATAATAACAACAAAATCCAATCAAGGCTCTTCTGGTACAATTATCCATGCGATAATGTATGCAATTATACCTAAACCCATGGAAAGCAAAGTAAATATTGCCCAGATTAAACGAACAAGAACTGGATCAATCTCAAAGTAATTTGCTATTCCTGCACATACGCCGCCAAGAACTTTGTCTGATTTGCTGCGGTATAATCTCTTGATTTGCTGATGTGTTTGTTTGACCATGAGAATCATTTGTTTTTTGATTATATAAAGTTAATTATTTTTTTATTTAATTAGTAATATCATCATTTCCACTTTGCAATGCTAAAATGTCTTGTGTTGTCAATTTTTTTCCTGATTTGAATTTCATCTCTGCTTCTTTTTTCTTTTCTTCTAAAGTTCTTTCAATACGTTCTTCTTTTTCTTTTTTAAATTCTTCACGCCTCTTCTTTATCTCTTCGTGCTGTAAATCTAATTGACCATATAACTTGCTCAATTCAGGAAGCTTTTCTTTTAGTTTTGCATTTACTTCACCAAAATGCATCATTGCAACATTATATTTCATATATAAATCATCTTCTTTCTTCTTTAGTTCATCAACTTGTTTGATTAATCCCATCATTTCCTCATGCTTTTTCTGAGATTCTTTGGCAATTTGTTGAATTTTTTGATGAATAATATCAGCTTCTTTTCTTAGTCCTGATAATTCTTTTCCAAGAGGATTAATCTTATCATAGACTTCGTTTAGTTCTTTTGATTGAGAAAGCTCTTTTTCCAGTTCACGAACTTGTTTCATTAACTGCTTTTCCTTATCAAAAGGCATAACTTCTGTTTCTATTTTGTATTGTATTGCCTTAATCTGCTTTTTAATATCACTAAAACTTTGAGTGATATTATTTTTCTTTCGAATATCATCTGCTTGTTTCTTAAGAATATTCATTTCTTCTGTTTTCTTCTTAATGATATCAATTAATTGCTGCTTCTTTACTTTAAATTCTTTGACATGTGCTGTTAATTCATCTCTTTTTGCTTTATTCTCTTTTATAGACACAATTATCTTAGAGATTTCCTGATGTAAAGCTTCCTTTTGAGAATAAAAACTCTCTTTTTGCTCATCAATCTGATTTAATTGTGCTTTTATGTCAGAAGTTTCCTTTTTTAATGTCTGTAATTGTTCAGATAATATTTTCTTGTCTGTTTGATCCAAAGATTTCACCTAAAAAAATTTCATTTTTAATAAAATGAAATTTTTAACCATTTAAATAAAAAAACAAAAATAATTTTAAAAGATTCAAAATTGTGAAATTAAATTTCCACAATTTTATCCGAATAATGCTCCTAAGCCTGCTGCTGCGTCTTCGTCATCTTTCTTCTCATCTATCTTCTCTGTTTTTTTCTCTTCTTTCTTCTCTTCATGACTTGGCGCTGCTGCAACTGTTACTTGTGCAACTGCTGCTTTTTGTATTGCTTCATCGATGTTTACTCCATCTAATGCAGCAACTAATGCACGCACACGAGCATCATCAGGTGCAACACCTGCTGCTTCAAGCACTTTTTTAACATTATTTTCATCTACCTTTTTTCCAGCTTTGTGGATTAACATTGCAGCGTATATATATTCCATTGTTCATTCCTCCATCTATCATTGAATTTTAAATATTCACTCTACTTTTATTGTTGATTGTAATCCTTGCGCATTTCTTTGTGCACTCTGGATTAATGTAATGATTGTATCTTTTGATGCATAGCCAATTTCAACTGCTAAGTTAATTGAATATCTGCTTGCAAGCGTGATATTATCGATAAATTGTTTTTCATCAACTGCTAATACATCTTTCTTGTAAATCAAACCATTTTCGTAAACTGCAGTTACATTCAAACCAATTTCCATTGGCTCAATACCTAATCTTGTTAAAATACTTGCAACATTTGCTTTTATCACTTGTCCCTCTTTTACTAAAACTGAATCTTGTTTGATTATAACTTTTCCAGCATCAATTCCAGCTTTGATTCCAACAGCACCTAATTCTCCAATAATTGGACCTGGAGCAAAGTTTGTTGAACCAGCTTTTACAATAATATCTTTTGGAGCAGTTTGTCCTGCTTTTGCTGGAGCATTTGACTTGCTTTTCCCTATTTTCTTATATAATGAAAAAGGATTTTCGTTTGTGAACAACAATCCAGGCATCCCTTTTAATTCTGCAATTAATTTCTCAATGCCATGTTTTGATTGTTTTGATTCTTCTAATGCAATATTGAATAATCTTCTTTTTGTAACTTTAATTGCAACACCATCACGCAAAGAAGCACGCATTAATTGTAATTGCCTTGTTGGTAAGTTTTCAAGATTTAATGCTGCAATAACCTTGTACTTACTAATAAGGTCTTTTACTTCTCTCACTGCTTCTTGCTTTTCCTTTGCAATTGTTTTTGCTCGTATTGCCATTGTACATCAATTCTTGTTTATAATTATATTGTAATCCTATATTTATAATATCCTATATGAATGCCCCATTGTTAATTTCATGAATATTGATTTAATATTGTTTTCATGCAGTGGTAATGCATTCACTAATGTATTGTAAATATTGAAATAATTATCAAGTAATTTATTATCGTCCATATCTTCTGAACCAATAGGAACTTGTATAATTAATGAAGTCTTTGCTTTAACTCTTATTGTTTTCTGCAGTTTTTCGTAAATTGGCTTTAATTGTGCTTTTGGAGGAACTACACATCCCGCTTTTGGATTTGGCATCTTTCCTCTTGGACCTAGTACACGTCCAAATGCACTTGCAACTTTTGCCATGATATTTGCTTGAGCTACAAAGAAATCAAATTCTTCTGAAAGTTTTTTTTGCGCTTTTTTATCAGCTGCGTATTTATCAAATTCATCTGATTCAATTGTTTTATCAAATACCTTCAATGATTCATCTTTCAACTCTGGACCAACTAAAGCGCATATTTTATTTAGTCTTCCTTTTCCATTCTGAAGATTGACAAAGAATTCTATCTGATGCTCTGGTTTTTTCAAATCAAGACTTTGTAAGTTTATAATAAGATCTACTGACTGTTTAAAATTACGTATAGATTGATCCTTTCGAATATCCTTAAGTGCTTGTATAATGAGTTCTTTTTCCATGTTTCTCCCCTACTATACTATGAATAACCATATAGTCTACGGGTAATACTCTATAGAGAAAAAGAGGTTGTTTATAAATTTGATTGTTAGTTTATTGATGTTCTATAAAAAAATAGATTTATATAGGAATTGTAACAGTAATATCTTGATAATTAAGATTTTGGTGTTTTAAATGGAAAGCCTTTCAAAGAAAGAAGTAGAAATAATAGCTGACCTTGAATTTAGAAAGAAGTACTATTTTACAACTGAAGATATTAGGCAGCATTTTGAAAATAAGAAACATATTGTTAATACTATTTATAGACTTAGAAGAAAACAGCGTATCCTTAAACTCAATAAGAATAAATATTATCTTGTGCCAATAAAAGCACGATATGGAAAGTGGACAGATAATCCTTTGATAGTTGTTGATGAAATATGTAATGGTAAAGATTATTTTATTGGAGGATGGTATGCTGCTTATTATTGGAAGCTTACAGATCAGATTCCAATGCAAGTTGATATTTACACAACAAGAAAGCAGGGAAAGATGAAAGTACTTAACAAAAGGTTTGTATTTCATAGAACATCAGAAAAGAATATGAAAAAATATGTTGTCCAACAAATAACAGAACACGAATTCAGAATAATAAACCAGAAAGAATCTAAACTATGGATGAAATCAAGAGAATAAACCAAGAGATCATTTTGATTTATATAAAATAATTGAGAATAATATACCTGTAAATATTGAACTTGTGAAAATAAAATGCAACGAATCTGGTGATGAATTTAGTATTCTGAAAATGTTTAACAATGCACAGAAATTACACAAACGATGGAATGAAGATATGATACCATTGCTTTCTGAAGAAGTTTCTTTCAAAGAAGTAATACAAACACTTGCAAAGCATTTCAATCTCAAAATCGAAAAGGAAAATCAAAAAGAAGAACAAAAAGAAAAAAAGTGAGATTTATGAACACACAAATACTTGAAGACATTGGTTTGACGCCTGCTGAGATTAAGATCTATCTAGCTCTGCTAGAACTTGGTGCAACAACAGCCGGCCCTATCCTGCAGAAAACTGGATTGCAGAACTCTGTCGTGCATATGACATTGAACAAATTGGTCGATAAAGGATTAATCAGTTTTGTTAAAGAAGGAAAGATAAATCATTATCAAGCAGCTAATCCTAAGCATATTATTGAATTTATTAATGAAAAGAAGTAAAGAGAATTTTGCAAAGTTCTCTACAATTAATTATTTTTTTCTAATGTCTCTAGAAAATTCTTAGAGGATATAATTTGTATTGAATTATATTTGTCTATAACTAATAAATCATTATCACCTGTAATAATGTAATCTGCTTTTGATTCAATTGCACAAATAATAAATTTTATATCATCTTTATCCCTAATTGCGATTGAACTTTGCTTATTGTAAATAGGATATATTAACTCTGCAACTTCTAACAGAGCAGATATAAATTCTTCAACTTCATCCTCTTGAAACTCTAGTCTCTGTAGTAATAATATTCGTTTATATTCATCAAGTATTTCAGGTGATAGTACTAATAATAGTTCTTTATTCATTACCTTTTGAAGAATATTATATTCATTTCCACTCCACCCAAACGCTGAGATTATAATATTTGTATCAAGAACTATTCTTATCATAACGCACTTCCTTTATTATTTTCTGGATCATTTTTTCAGTTATATTTTTTTGTTTAAAGCGCTCACGAGTACGTTCTGCAATCTCTTCAAATAAATCTTTTGGTGATTTCTTTTTCTTAATAAGAATAAGGCTGTTATTATAAAAAAAATCTAGATTATCCCCTTCTTTCAGTTTTAGTTGTTCACGTATTTCATAAGGCAAGGTTATCTGACATTGTCTTGTAATCTTGTAAGTTCCTGCTGAGTGCATAATAATCACAATTACTAGTAATAGGAGTAATAGTATTTAAATGTTTTGTTAGTATTTTCGAGTTCACTTCGTTCACCCAGAAGATACGATTGTCGTAACATATATAAATAATAACTTCCAAAATAATCCTATGAAAGAAAAACAGACTCGTTTTGATCAAGATATAAAAGAAAAAGAATATTCATTGTATCAATCATTTGTTATGTTCAGAAAAGTAACTATTGTTTTTATTGTTATTCTTATGATATCATTGCTTGTTGCTGGATATTATCTCTATTTATTAAATAAGCAAATGCAGCAAAATTATCAAGCATTATCAACAACAATTACAGCAACTGCACAAGATCTTACTATACAATTAACTGATAAAATCAATACAGTCGATGAAAAGCTTACTACTGAGCTAAATGATACAAAAAAAGAGCAAGAAAAGAAATATTTAGAATTATCTACAGACATCTCAACGTCTCAAAAAGAAAGCGAAAAGAAGATATTTACATTACAAGGTAAACTACAAGAAGTTCAGAACAAAAGTGATGAAGAAGTAATAAAACTGAAACAAAGTATTTCTAGCATACAAGTGCAGAATAAAGACTTTTCATCAATTATTGAAGATGTTGTCAAGACAGTTGTATCTTTAAAAACAAATAAAGGAATAGGTTCTGGGGTAATCATCAGTGAAAAAGGATATCTTGTAACAAATTATCACGTTATTGAAGGGATTTCAGCATTAGGTATATTTACATCTGATGGTAAGATTTACGCTGGAAGATTGATTGGCAGTAATGAAAACGAAGATATTGCAGTATTGCAGATAGTGACAAATGAAGGAAAAGCATTTGAAAATAAAGAGTTTGATTTCCTCAAGTTTGAAGATTCTGACGAGATTAAAGTAGGGCAGACTGTAATTGCAGTTGGTAATCCATCAGGATTAGAATTTTCTGTTAGTGAAGGTATAATTTCATCAATTGATAGAAAAGATGATAATGGAACACCTTTATTCCAGATAGATGCTGCAATCAATCCAGGAAATTCAGGAGGTCCATTGGTGACAATCAATAAGAAGATTGCTGGGATTAATACATTGAAGTTAGGCGGAACAGAAGCATTGGGATTTGCGATAAAAGCAAATGTTGTTGATAAGTTTGCAACTAAAGCAATTAAGGATTATGAAGAAAAGATGATGTAAATAAAAAATAATTTTAAAAAAAGAATAAAAAAATTAAAAATTCAGCAAAATCTCAACATCTTTGCCGAAGATGCCTTTTAAATTCTCAAAAATAGGTTCTTTGATAAAGACCTTGCCTGGAATTTCTACTTTTGTTAATGCTTTTTCTAATTCTTCCATGCTTGATGCTTCTGTTGTGCCTAAGCTGCCATCTGGTTTAATTGGAGCTTTTGTTATTTCTTTTTCCTGATGATCAACATCATGAATAATAAATGCAACTGTATCAAGCAAAATAACTTCGCCATATCTGCTGCCATGCTTTACTCTTATTTTTGCCCTTTCAAGCTCTCTGCCCCGTTTTCGCTGCATGTATTCAACCATAAATTTGATAAATTCTCCAGATGTTTTTCTTACACTCTCAACTTCGTTCTTCAATAGTTTATCTGCGTCATAGTCTTTCTTTGCTTTAATTATTTCATTCAATATTCTCAGATATTTTTCAGGTATCAATCCTTTGTGAATCATCTCACTCTCGAAGATCTGCACAATATCTGTGTCTTTTACTTTTTCAATACCTTCTAATCTTAGAATATCCCTGATAATTGTTACAATTGTTTCATAAATATACACAATTGATTCTTTTTCTTTCATTGCTTCAATCTCTGTAAAGAGTTTTTTAATTCTCTTCAAGAATTTCTCTGCATCAGTCAACATCTGATCAAGCTCTTTCCCTGATAATTTATCTAATTCACCATGCTCTAATCTTTTTCTCACTTCTATATTATGCTCTAAAATCTTGACATAACTTTCTTCAAGCAATTTTTCCTTTTTTACAAAGAGTTCACGCATTAAATGAGCAGTTTCTCTTGGTGCTGGCGGAGGAACTCCATACAACATTAATGCAGCCTGTGAAGGAGTTAATATTGCATAATAAGTATCCTCCATTCCCATCTCTTTGATCTTGTACTCTACTCGTTTAATCATCTGCTCTCCTGAATTCATGAATAAGTCAATTGCTTCAGCAGACGGCTTTATCTTTCCCATTTTCAACAATTGTTTCCAAGGCATGAATATACCACGATCGTAGAATGGAACACCATCCCTCAATAATGTGAATATAATTGGATTTGCTTCCCGCAAACTGTCCCAGAAATCTGTCAAGATATATACTTGGATATTGATCTTATTTTTAACACCTGTAATCTCTCCTGCTTCAATACCCATACCAATAATGATTGCACGCAATTTATCTTTTAATTCTGCACGTGTCATCCGCTTGACATCAGTATCATCAATAATAATCATTACATCAATGTCTGATTTTTCTGTTGCCTGCCCTCGCACTAATGAACCAGAGAGAACATAGCTGACAATATATTTTTCAAACTTTTTGAGAACCATTGTCTTGTGTACTTCAGCAATTTTTACTGCAGCTAACATACCTGTGTCATGGATAGGTGCAGAAACTCTGAATAATTCTAAAAGATCATATTTAGCATCAAAACAACTCTGCCATAATTCTGAAAGAATAATTGTCTGCGGCGAGAGATTTTTATCAATCTCCTTTGCAATATTTTCTATGATCATCGTTAATTTTGTCTTTAACTCTTCCTTAGTCATCTTCTGAGAATCTGTATCGTCAACTAATACAAGAACATTGATCTTTTCTGCATCTGCTTTCTTTTCTGCATCTGCTTTTTCTGGAGGAAGAAGCGCAATAACTGAAATATACTTGTCAAATTTTTCTAATACTTTCTTTTTGAAAACATCCAATTTTTCCCGAATCACGTTTAGTTTTTCCTGCACTTCTTTTGGAAGCTGCATTTCTTGCGATTGTACAGGTGAAACTGGCGAAACAGATTTTTGTGAATTTTCTGCTGGTTTTTGCTGTGCTAATTGAGCTGAATCTTCTTTTTTCTCAGTATATTCCTTTTTAGACATGATTAATACCCCCGTTAATACCTGATAATACCACATTAACTACTTTAATGTGACTAAGTAAGTAGTATTATAGCAATTAATAATTTGTTGTATATAAACTATTGTTTAGTTTGGAATATAAATATGGGATAAAAAAGTCATGAGTAATAACTTTAATTCACCTTAAGATTCTTAAGAAGAATTATCTTATATCATTTCTGCGTAATAGAAAATATTCGGATTTGATAAAAATTTGCGCAAAAAAGCGCAAATTTTTGTTTGATTTTGAATATTATTCAAATTGAGGTGAACAAAATGTATAAGAAAAAAGATATACTGATATTAGCAGCATTGCGTAATGATGCACGCATATCATTGACAGACATCAGCAAGAAAACTGAGATACCTATCTCAACAATATATGAAAGAGTACAGTTATTTCAACAGAAATTGATTAGAGGATATACCGCATTGGTTGATTTCTCTTTATTTGGATTTATGGCAAGAGCAACAATTGCAATAAAAGCAAATCATAGTAAAAAAGAAATGCTGCAGGAATACTTGTTTGTACATCAAAACGTCAACAGCTTATATAGAATTAATAATGGCTATGATTATATGATTGAATGTATTTTCAAAAATGTCAAAGAACTGGAAGAATTTTTGGACGTGCTTGACTATCGCTTTAAAGTAAAAACTAGAGATGTTTTTTATCTAATTGATGATATTAAAAGAGAATCATTTCTCTCAAATCAGCATTTTATTGATATGGTGATGCCACATGATTATCTTTATTAGGAAATCAAAACGATTTCAACTAAAAAGAAAAAGCGAATGGTATTTTATTAATTTAACATTATTGCAGCCATTAAGGACAATAGTAAATGCAAAACAACAGTATAAAATAAGTTATATCAGAAATTTTGAGACATTCATCATGGAAGTAACAACTGTTGTTTTTAACAATAATATCTATATAATGGAGGTGAATAAAAATGCAAGCCTACAGTACGCTTATTAATTGTGAACAATGCAACAATAAAATGAAATTTGTTTTGTTTGATAATGGACAGAGATCATTGATTGAAGGCTACCATTGCTATTGCTGCGGAATGAATAGATTGAGGGAGAGATGCTTGTAGAGAGAATTCTGTAAAAATTACTATTTTTACAGAATTCTTAGTTGTGATGAATTATTGTGGTAATTACAATAAGTTTAGATAATGAAACAGAAAAGAAACTGCGAGAGATTGCTAAACAAAAATAAAAGAATAGCAAATCAGACGGACAGAAAGCATCAAAATTATTTATAATATTTGCTATGATCTCTCCAACCTGTTTCATCTCATCTTCTTTAAAACCACGCGTTGTTAATGCAGGCGTTCCTAATCTTATGCCTGATGGATTAAATGGAGAACGTTTGTCAAAAGGAATCATATTTTTATTTGTATACATTCCAACAGTATCTAATGCTGTCTCAACTTCTTTTCCGCCTTTATTATCTTTTGTACAAAGCTTGGTATTTGAAAGGTTGATCAATACAAGATGATTATCTGTGCCATTGCTGATCAAATCAATACCCTTATTCATCAATGTTTGAGCTAATACTTTTGCATTTCTTAAAACTTGCTCTTGATAATGAATAAAATCTTTTTGCAATGCTTCTTTAAATGCAACTGCTTTAGCTGCGATAACATGATCTAAAGGACCACCCTGCATTCCTGGAAAGATTGCCTTATCAATTGCTTTTGCATGAATCTCTTTACAAAGAATAAATGCTCCTCGCGGACCTCGTAATGTTTTATGTGTAGTTGAAGTAATAACATCACAATAAGGTATAGGATCAGGATGTAATTTTGCTGCAATTATCCCAGCTATATGTGCAATGTCTGCCATTAATAATGCACTGCAACCATCTGCTATCTTCTTAAACTTCTTGAAATCTAATTGTCTTGGATATGCTGAGAATCCAGCTAATAACATCTTTGGCTGAGTTTTTTGTGCAATCTCCTCTACTTCGTCCATATTAATTAGATGTGTTATAGGATCAATTCCATATGAAGAAAAATGATAATGTTTGCCTGAAAAATTAACAGGAGAACCATGCGTCAGATGACCACCATGTGCCATATCCATACCAAGAATTGCATCATTTAGTTTTAGTAATGCAAAGAATGCTGCCATATTTGCCTGCGAACCTGCATGTGGCTGTACATTTGCGTGTTCTGCACCAAACAATTGTTTGACCCTATCTAATGCAAGCTGTTCTGCAATATCAATAAATTCATTGCCGGCATAATACCTTTTTTTTGGATAACCCTCTGAATATTTATTTGTTAATACTGTTCCAAGAGCTTCTAAGACTGCAAGTGATACAAAGTTTTCAGAAGCAATTAGCTCAATCCCATTTCTTTGGCGCTGTAATTCATTTTTTAATGCAGCATGAAGCTCAAAATCAGCTCTTTTTAGATTGTCTAACAAACTATCACCTAAATCAAGAAGAATATCTTACTTTAAATGATTTATTAGTGTAAAATATTCATTATAAAATATGGATGTTTTGAGATAGATTTTAAAAAATACTCATTCAAACAATCTCCTGCCAATTCTAATCATGTTGCTTCCTTCTTCTAAAGCAATTGTATAGTCATCACTCATACCCATTGATAAGTGTTGCAGCTGCGCGTTGTAGTCTAAGTTAAGTTTGTTAAATATTTTACTCATAGCTCTAAAACAATTGCGCACTTTTTGTTCGCCAGAGATTTTTATGTCTGGGGCAATGCACATGATTCCAATTATTTTTATGTTATGCAGGATAGATGTTTGCTCAAAAATATGGTAAACTTTATCAATACATACTCCTCCTTTTTGCTTTTCATTGCTTATGTTAATCTGAATCATAATCTGCTGTATCTTTTCTTGTTTTTGCGCTTCTGTATTGATTAATTCTGCCAATCTTAATGAATCAACACTTTGAATGACATCACATAGCTGCACTGCTTTTTTTATTTTATTTGACTGTAATCTGCCTATAAAATGTTTTTCTACATTCTGAGGAATTGTTGAAAATTTTTCTTGTACTTCTTGAATTTTGTTCTCTGCGATATGAGTAATACCTTGTAATAGAAGCTGCTGTATCTCATCACTAGTTCTTGTTTTTGTAACTGCTACTAAAGTAATATTTCTGTTTTTATATCCATAAATATATTGTTGAATTTGAACAATATTGTGTTTGTTGATATAATTATTCTTCGTAGGCATCTTGTTCTCCTTTCATAAATCCTTCTTCTTCAGGAGAAAGTTCATCGTTGTCTAACATGTCCTCTGTTTTTTCATCTTTTTCGTTTGGATCAAAGTCCTCTTCTTCATAATCTTCATCTTTTGCCATAAAAAATATGCAACCGATGTTATATTTAAAGATTTCTATATAGATTATAAAAAAATAAATTAGTAAGCTTTATATATATGAACCTTAAACTGCTGATCATACCATTTTTATAGGTGAATATTTATGGGAGAAGTAAAACAAGTTAGCATTGGAACATTGCAAAAAGGCAGCTATGTTGTTATGGACGGAGCTGCATGCAAAGTAGTTGATATCCAAATTTCACGGCCAGGAAAACATGGGCATGCAAAGTCAAGGGTTTCTGCAGTAGGTTTACTTGATGACAAAAAAAGAGTCATTGTTGCACCATCACATGATAATATTGATACTCCAATTGTAGAAAAAAGAACAGCACAAGTGCTTTCAATTAATGGAAACATGGCAAATGTTATGGATGTTGAAACATTTGAAACATTTGATCTTAAGATTGAAGATGAACTTAAAGCAGAATGTGTTGAAGGATGCAATGTGCTATTTTGGGTTGTGCTTGACACAAAAGTAATGAAACAGATAAAATCAAGCTAATATGTAAACAAAGGTAGATAAAATGGTTAAATTTCCTGAAGCAAACGCACGATTATTTAAGGATATTTTTGTATGCAGAAAATGCAAATCGAAAATGAGAACTAATAATATGAAAGTATTAGCTGGCAATGTACGCTGCAGAAAATGCAAGTATGGTTCTTTGAGACCTAAGAAGAAGAAATAAATTTTAATTTTTTCTCACTTTGTTCGAAAAAATTATGATAATTAATGGATTTGAGATATTCTCTTTGATTATTCTCTATAAAATGTAAATCTGTTTTCTTCGCACATTAGCGCAACCATTATGTTTGGAGAAGATTGTCTATTTTGTTGATAGGATTTAATGTCTTGTTCTGAAAAGATACAGCTCTTGTATGGGTGTGTGTGCAGAACAATAATAGTATTACTTGGACATGATTGGAAAGTAACGTGTTCAAATGCTTGATTGATTATTTTGGGATAATATAATTTGTGGATCATATAAAGATTATCTGAGAATAAACCAATTAAACAAACACTTACTTCTGTTTTTTGATTAGCAATATAATATTGCTGCAATTCATCAAAACTGTATTGTGTAAATCTAATGGTATAATTGCTGCCATTGCTGCCATTGCTGCCATTGCTGCTGCTATAAACTGTTGTTAAATCTGTGAATTGCTGGCTGACAATTCTGCCTTCTATTATATTAAATAAATGCTGGCCGAAGATGAAATAAGAGATTATTAAGATAATCATAAATAAAGCAAGAATGAGGATGATATACTTTTTTGTTTTGCTTTCTTGCTCATGAAAAACATCATGTGGATTTGATTCATGATGAAGATGAGGATTATGATGAATACTGTTATGATTGCAGTTGCTATGATTACTGTTTTCTTTTTCTGGATATGTTATGTTAGTCATGCTCGAATCCCTAAATGTGTATTTTCCTGAATAAGCGAAGCGAATTCGGAAAATACTAATACAAAGATTTATATAAGACTATTTATTTATGTTTATATTATGATTGATGTTGAAATAATATTAGCTATTATTTTTGTAGTAATTCTAGGAATTGTGTTAATTATCAATAGAAAGAAACTTGAAATACAAAAGGTATTGTTTCCAATCATTTATATCATTATGTACAGGACAAAGCTTGGACTAAAACTAATGGATAAGATTGCAAACAAATATCGTTCATTGGTGCAGTTCTTTGGTTTTATTTCAATAGGTATTGGTTTTGTTGGTATGGCATTTATCTCTATATCAATAATTATGGTAATTATCAAGTTAATATTTACACCACATGCTGCATCGAGTGATATGGTGTTAGTATTACCATTTACAAATATTCCAGGTATTGGATACTTGCCATTTACATCATGGCTAATAGCTATATTTGTGCTAGCTGTTGTGCATGAATTTTCTCATGGAGTTGTTGCACGAGCACATAATGTTGAAATTAAATCATCTGGTTTTGCAGTTTTAGGAATACTTGCACCAATTATTCCAGCTGCATTTGTTGAACCAAATGAAGAAAAGCTGAAAAAAGAAAAAGAGATTGTGCAGTATTCAATATTTGCAGCTGGTCCAGTATCAAATATATTCCTTGCATTAGTATTCTTCTTATTGATGATTGCTGTGTTTAATCCAATAGAGGCACGATTAATGGAACCAGTTGGATTTTCTTTTGATATTACTAATACATCATTACCTGCAGGAGTAGCAGGATTACAAAGCGGAATGATTGTTAATTCTTTCAATTATAAAAATATAAATGATTCTACTTATTTTTTAAACCAGATGCAGTATTGTGTAAAACCTGAACAACAAGTTACTTTTGGAACTGCAAATGCAACTTATGCTGCAACAACAATTGCTTCACCAAATGACGCTACCAGAGGATTTGTTGGAGTTAATAATATTAAAAATGAAGTCAGAGTTAAACAAAAATATGAAGAAAGTGTTTTTGTGAAAATATTCTTTTGGTTTAAGGACTTGTTTAAATGGCTGTTTTTATTGAACTTATTTATAGGACTAGCTAACCTTATGCCATTAGGAATTGTAGACGGCGGAAGAATGCTGCAGCTATTGCTTAGTTCAACTATGAACGATCAGAAAAAAGCAATGAAAGTCTGGGGATTTATAGGATTGTTGTTCTTAATATTTATTCTGTTTGGATTGATTACAAATTATGTTGGCAATCCTTTTAGGTATTTGTTTGGGTAAAGATAAAATGATCTACATCATCTGTAAAGAAATACAATCTGAAGAGAATCTTGGAAGTATTGCAAGAGTAATGGCTAATTTTGGTTTTGACAAACTTGTTCTTGTCAATCCAAAATGTAATCCAAGCGATTTTAAAGCTGAGATAATCAGCAAGCATGCAAAGCAAATTCTTAAAAAAGCAAAAATTGTTGGTGAATCTTATCTTGAGCAATTTGATTATGTTATTGCAACTACTGCAATTCTTGGGAATGATTATAATATTCCTAGAAGCCCTTTGACAGCAAAGCAATTGGCTGAGAAAATGCGGGAGATTGGCGGGATTAATGCAGCTGCAGCTGATTCAAAACTGAAGATTGCAATACTTTTTGGCAATGAAGGCACAGGATTATCAAACCAAGATATTATGAAAGCTGATTTTGTCGTTACAGTTCCTGCAGATAGTGAGTACCCTACGCTGAATATCAGCCATGCATGTGCAATCATATTGTATGAGTTGTTTTCTACTGAAAATGATAATGATGATGATAAGAACAGTAAAAATAAGAAAAGCAATAGCCATATTATTTCTGCTACTCTGAAAGAGAAGGAAGTACTTAGCTTGAAGATAAAACAAGTAATCAATAGCATCAAATGGAGCACTCCTGAAAAGAAAAGAACTCAATATATTATCTGGAAAAGAGTCATGAGCAAGGCATTGCTGACAAAAAGGGAGATATTTGCATTGATTGGTTTCTTTAGGAAGCTTAAGAAATAATGTTAGATTCATTATTCATTTGTTTTTCTTTATTTTCAAAATATTCTTTCACTGCTGTTCCCCATGAATAATTTCCTTGTTCTGTAACAATCTTCTCAACCTTGAATAGATTTAATATTGCTCCTTTTTTTAGATGATAATAAACTACTTCATTTGTGCATTTTGGAAAAATCTCATTATAGATTTTATGTAATTCATAACCATAAGCTTTTTTTTTGAAGTATAAAATCTCTATAAGATTCTGCCTTATCTCTGATTTTATCGGTCTGCCGCGAGGTTTTTTGTCCACTATGTGATATAGATTCGTTAAGTATTTAAATTTTGGTATTAACTGTTTATTATGCAGTATATTTTTCACATAACAAAAGAGAATAAAAAACTACCTATTCAAGAAGTTCTTTCATTGTATGAGTTAAAGAAATGCAAAGAACTAAATGAAAGCCATATCTTAGTTGATTTAAATGATGATAGTATTAAACTTTATGAAAAATTAGCTTATACTAATGATGCTTATAAAGTACTTTTTTCTTCAGCAGAAAAAAGTATCATTGGTAAGATTAAAAAAATTGATTGGAGTAAAGTTTATAAAAAGAGTTTTGCAGTCAGAATTATAACAATAGAGAATACAATTAAGAATAATAAAAGTAATAATGATAATAATAATTGTAATGATAACAGTAGTAGTAATAAATTTCATAATCAGGAACAGAGGCAGAATAAAGAAAGAGAATTTGCAAAGATTATTTATTATAAATTAAAAGATTCAACTGTTGATATGCAAGCTCCTGAAACATTGATTGTTTTCTTTCGTCTAAAAAATAAGTATTATTGCTGCATTCGAATCTGGCAAAATGATAAATCGTTTATGCTAAGAAAACCACATCTTAAGCCAGAACTGCATCCTACATCGCTTAATCCACGACTGGCAAAAGGATGTATTAATTTGATAATTACTAAAAATGATTATGAAAAATGTTTTGAAGATAATAAAGATGATAAATATAAAAAAGAGAGTGGCATCTTGTTGTTAGACCCCTTTTGTGGTGTTGGAGGAATTCTAGTTGAAGCAGGTCTGTTAGGGATTAATGTAATTGGCGTTGATAATGAACAAAAGATGATTAATGCTTGTTTAGAAAACTTAAACTATTATGGGATTAAGGATTGTAAGCTTTTAATTAATGATGCTACGAAAATCACAACAAAAGAACTTGGATTGAAAGCTAAAGAAATAACTGCAATTGTTACTGATGTGCCTTATGGTAAAAATACTAAAAAGATTGAGCATGAAAAGCTGTATAATGCTTTTCTGAAGAATGCAGCTATGTTAACTGATAAGATGATTGTGATGTTTCCCGATTTTGTTTATTATAAGAAAATAATTAGAGATTCTGGCAAATGGAAGATTAAAAAAGAATTTAGTGTTTATTTACATAAGAGTTTGAGCAAGAAGATAGTAGTATTAGAACGAAAATAAGGAATAATTATATTTTTCACAGTAAGCTTTATATAACAGTTCTTAATCTTACTCAATAAAAGGCTTTAAAACCAGCAGAAATAAGGCTTATAAATAGCCAAAAGGGGCTGTGGGGTAGTTTGGTCCATCCTTGCTGGTTTGGGACCAGCGGACCCTGGTTCAAAAAACAATAGTGTGTACAAAAAGTATATATTTTGTTTTGAAAGTCCGGGCAGCCCCATTATAATGATAATCTTCATAGAAATACATTGAGATAAGTGTGTAATGGAAGTGATTGTAAGATGGTTGAAGAACTTAGACTTAATGCAGCAAAACGATTTGGAACTAGATATGGAAGAACTGTAAAACAGCGATTTATAGAAGTTGAACAATTACATAGAAAAGCATACAAATGCGAACATTGCACTAAGATAAGAGTAAAAAGAATTGCTGCAGGAATCTGGCAATGCTCAGCATGCAATTCAAAATTTGCAGGAAAAGCATATACTCCTAGCAGATTAAAACTAGCTCAAATTACTGGTAAAGAGGTAATGGAAGACGATCTTTTAACACCTCGAGAAAAAGAAGAAAATTATAATGCTGATCAAAATGAAAATCAGCCACAAATAAAAGAAGAAAGCCAAAAAGAGAAAAAAAGACGTAAAAAAGAGCTGTTAGAAGAGCAGCAGCAGAAAGAAGATCAAGAGACTCAAGCTCAAGAAGAAAATCAAACAGAATAAATGAGATTAAATAGATTATAATTGAGAATATTAAAAACGGTGCTAAACCATGGTTGAATACAAATGTTTTGAATGTGGAAAGAATGTGTCTCCAGACTATTTACGAAAAAAAGTAAGATGCCCTTATTGCGGCAGTAAGATACTTTACAAACCAAGAACAATAATCACTAAAATAAAGGCTAGATAGTAATAATAAATCTATCGGATTACATTAATTATTATTATGCATAACTACAAAACAACAATCACTGTAAAACTTGACCTCAATCTCTACACAGCATTATTACCTGAATTAGAGAACAATAAATGGGAAAGAAGCTCTTATACAATTGAGAAGTCTGAAAAAGAGATGAAAATAACAATAGCTGCAGATGATATTACTGCACTGCGTGCAAGTTTTAACAATATTACTAAACTGATAGCAGTGCATGATAAGATGCAAAACTTAGAAGAAAAGAGCTTAAAAAAAAGAAGAAACAAAAAAATAAAAAAGTGAAATCTATGGAAGCAGAACAAAAATTACAACAAATGCAGATGATTGAACAAAATCTACAGCAGACAATCATGCAAAAGCAGCAATTACAAGCTCAAATGATTGAATTAGAATCAGCATTGACAGAATTACAAAAAACAAAAAAATCATATAAGATAGTTGGCAATATAATGATAGCAGCTGAAAAAGAAGAGCTAACTAAAGATTTAACATCCAAAAAAGAGATTGTTGACATCAGAGTAAAATCTATCGAAAAACAAGAACAAAGATTAAAAGAAAAAGCAGAGACATTGCGTAAAGAGATAATGAAAGAACTGAAAAAGGAATAGAATTGAAAAGAACAGACAAGTACAGATGAAATTAATATATAATTGAATTTAGGCGGTTGTTATGGATGAACGAATAAGAAATATCATTGCTGCTTTAGAAGAGCTTTCTAATGATCCTGCTGTTCCAAAAAATGTTAAAACCAGGATTGAGAACTCAATCAATTATCTGAAAAATGAAGAAGATCTTTCTATCAGTGTCAATAAAGCATTGAATGAATTAGATGAGATTGCAGATGATACTAATATGGAATCATTTACAAGAACACAAATCTGGAATATTGTTTCTATGCTTGAAATAATTAGATAAGAAATACAGCTACTCTTTTTTGTTTTTATAAAGCACAAGTTTCTTCTGTGTAATGAAAGAATTCGGAATATGAATAATATCTCCTGATTTTGTTTTTAGTTTTGTTTCAAAAAGATTAAATGAGATTACCTTACCCTCACAAAAATCTATCTCAATTGTTTCATTTACTGTAAACAACTTCTTCCTGTAGATCATTATCCCAGCGATAATATTTGGCAGGAAATCTTTTGAAGCAACAAGAAATGACCCTATGATTATTAGCAAGATAATTGCTGAGAAAACATATCCAATGAAACTAGCTAATCCCAAAACATCTAATGCAAATGCTATACCTATACAAAAAATAATATACTGCACTGTTTTTCCAATAAAACTTTCTAATGGAATATCTACTTTAATAAGTTTGTTAATGAACTCATTAAGCTCAATCTCCTGGAGAATCTTTTCAATAACTCTGCCAACAATCTTACCAAGAATAAATCCAATAAACAAAATAATCACTGAAACAAGAATATTTGAAAAAATTGGCTTTAACTTGAATAGTATATAACCTAATTTATCTGTTGTTGATAATAATGATTGTGATGCGAAATCTTCCATAATAGAGTATCAATGAAACTAAGGTTATATATATTTAACTGCACAACCTGTTAGTACTAATTAAATAATCAATATATTTAAATACATGTTTAAACATGAACATGATATGGCATTAAAAACATTAACAATAACAAAAGAAGCATACAATGAAATTAATAGTCTCAAAAAGAATAACGAAAGTTTTAGTGAATTATTTAAAAGACTAAAAAAAGAAAGACGAGCAAATAATATAGATCGTTTTTTTGGTGTATTAAAGAATAGTCCTCTAAAAATTGATGATTTGAAGAGAAAATTATCTGAATCTAAAAAGGAAAATATGCTCTTAGAAGAAAAAAAGCGAAGTAAGATAAAACAAAAGATGAAAGAGTTGAGGATATAGTGTATCTCCTTGATACATCAGCACTTATAGAATTAAGTTACGGCACAGAATTAGCTTATAAAATAAAAGAATTAATTGGTCAAGAATATACAGTTATTACTACAATATCTATTGAAGAATTTTTAGTTGGAATTGATGAAACTAAATTTGATATTGCTTTGAGTGTATTTGGAGCATTTCATGTATATGCATTAGATATTGAGTCAGCAATTGAAAGTGCAAAGATTGAAAGAGAACTTAAGAAAAATGGCAAAATTATTCAACGCTCAAATATTTTTATCGCAGGTATTTGTAAAAGACATAATTTAGAACTGATTACTTGTGATGAAGATTTTTTACGAATTACATCATTGAGAGTAAGAGTAATTAAATAGAGAGAATTTTGCATTGTTGTAAAATTCTCTATTCCTCATGCTTCATCGTCGGAAAGAATATAACATCTCGTATTGAAGGAGAATTAATCATAATCATTGCAACTCTGTCTATTCCAATACCTATTCCCCCTGTCGGAGGCATACCATATTCCATTGCTTCAATAAATTCATTGTCCATTGGATGCGCTTCTTCGTCAATTACTCTATTTTTTTCCTGCTCTAATAGTCTATTCTTCTGTTCAATTGGATCATTTAGTTCTGAATATGCATTACCTATTTCCATACCACAGCAGAATATCTCAAACCTTTCAACCAAACCTGGCTTTGAACGATGCACTTTTGTCAAAGGACTTATTTCAACAGGATGATCTATCACAAAAATTGGCTGGATTAGCTTATCTTCTACTAATTCTTCGAATAAAGCTGAGATAATTACTCCTCTTGTTAAGTCTCCTTTAATCTGAAGATTATATGCTGTAACCAACTGCTTTATCTCTTCATCATCATATTTGTCTACATCAATATCTGCATATTCTTTAATAGCTTCAATCATTGTTATCCTTTTCCATGGCGGCGAGAAATCAATTATTGTTCCTTGATAATCAATCTTTGTTGTGCCAAAAACCTTTTGAGCAACTGTACTAAGCATTTGCTCAGCATTTTTCATCTGATCATTATAATCTGTGTAAGCTTCGTACCATTCTATTATTGTGAACTCAGGATTATGGTTTCTGTCAATCCCTTCATTCCTGAAATCTTTATCAATCTCATAAACTTTCTCAAAGCCGCCAATAATAAGCCTTTTGAGATATAATTCGTCTGAGATTTTGAGATAGAGTTTCATATTTAATGTATTGTGATGTGTTGTAAATGGTCTTGCTGCTGCTCCGCCATAAATTGTCTGCAATGTAGGGGTTTCTACTTCAAGAAATCCTTTTTTATCTAAAAAGTGCCTTATCTCCTTAATAATCTGCGAACGCTGGACGAATGTTTTTCTAACATCAGGATTCATAATTAAATCAAGATATCTTTTTCTATAACGTATATCTACATCTTTTAATCCATGAAATTTGTCAGGCAATGGACGAAGAGACTTTGTTAATAATGTATAATCCTGCACATGTACAGTTAATTCTCCCATCTTTGTACGAAATATTGCACCATGTACTCCAATGAAATCTCCCATATCTAATTTTTTTAAAAAGTCATATTTTTCAGCACCTAATGCATCTTCTGAGAAATATAATTGTATCTTTCCTGAACCATCAAGAATATGACTAAATGTAATTTTTCCCATTCTTCGCAATGCAACAATTCTTCCTGCAACAGCTGCTTGATCCTGTGTTCGTTCTTCTTTTGTTAATACTGCATATCTTTGCTGCAATACTGCACAATCATGCTTTTTGTCAAATTTATAAGGATAAGGATTAATGTTTAATGCTCTTATTTCCTGCAGTTTTTTTATCCTTTCAAGAACCAATCGATTGATATCTTCTGGAGTTTGTTCAACTGCTTCTTTATGTTGATTGTTTTGCTGGTTATTATTTGATCTTTCTTTCTTTTGATTATTTTCTGCCATATACTATTGTTTTCAGGGATAATATTTAAATGTTATTAGTATTTGCTTGTTCTCCTCGTTCACATGTGAACTTCTTTATGCCGGTGAGTTTTACTTTTTCCAACACATTCTTGTTGGAATCTGCAATCTTTACATTTATAACATAGCTTTTACTTTTGTTCCGTCAAGATAAAGTTTGTTAAAATTAACCATATTAAGATCTTTAGCAATCTCTATAGTTTGTAAAAAACTTTGTTTTAT
>JAGVYW010000036.1 GCA_018303075.1 Candidatus Woesearchaeota archaeon
AAAGAAAGAGGATGAATTGGGCAATACCAAAAAAGAAGTTGTTGCTGAAGTTTTACCTCAATTGATGATGCAGAGAGCTTCTGTTTCTAAGAAGAGAGTTGCAGAGATGTATGAAGGATTGAATGGGATAAAAGCAATAAGAGAAGAATTAATGCAGACATTCAAAGCAGGAGATACTTTTTTAGTTCTTGGCGCACCTAAAGTTGCTAACGTTAAGTGGGAAGGTTGGTTTTTAGATTTTCATAAGAGAAGAATTAAAAGAAAAGTGAAGATGAAGATTGTTTACAACGCTAATGCTCAAGAATATGGGAAAATTAGAAAGAAAATGGAATTAACAGAAGTTCGTTATCTTCCGAACAAATTAGTTAGTCCTAATTGGATTGATATTTTTCCAGATGCAATCTCGTTTGTTATGGTCTTAAATAATCCTATCGCATTTGTAGTGAGAGATACAGAATTGGCAAATAGTTTCAGATCTTACTTTGATATAATGTGGAAGAATTCTATCTCTTGACTTGTTTTTGTATGGGTAAATATCTCAGTTCAATACTCTTTTCTCAATATAGTTCCAAAGAAAATCTCTCTAAACTTATCATAATCAACACTTGTAGCAACTTTAATATTTTTTCCATTAGCTTTATCTAATCTAGTTATACCATTTCGAGAAATATCTACATGAACCATCTGAGTTCTAACTAATTCTGGATGTACAACTGCAGCAAGTGTCAGTGGATCATGCATGCAAGTGTATTCACATCTTCTTCCAAAAATAGTATCACGATAGTCAAACCAAACGTCAACAAGCGCTTTTACAGATCGGCTAACTTCAGATTCTTGCATTTGTTCAAAATCATCGCGCAATATTGGAACTTGTGCGGTAATATTTAATGGAAAAAGTGTAATTGGTATTTTTGAATTAAGTACAATTTGTGCTCCTTTAATATCATTGTAAATATTATGTTCAGGTTCTCTTCCATAATCATTTCCAAACACTCCTCCCATAATATATAATTGTTTTACATTATCTTGAAATCGCGGCTCTTTCAGCAATGCTCTTGCAATATTTGTCAATGAACCAATTGCGACGATTGTATATTCTTTTGAGCTTCCCATGATTTTTTCAATAAGATAATCAACAGCTTGTTCTCCAATTTTCATCTCATGCAGTGGTTTGGAAAATTCTTCTTCTGTTAATATACCTTCACCTTCTCGTCCAGTATGCCAGATTCTTGGTGTATGTAATCCAATCTGTTCTCCTGCATGAATTTCTATATCTCTTCCTGTATAATCAACTATCTTTCGCGAGATCTTTGCGCGAACATCAGTGGTTCCATACACTGTTGTAATTCCATCTAAAGAAATATATGGTGATTTTAACCCAAATAATAATGCTAGTGCGTCATCAACATCAGAGCCTATGTCTGTGTCTAAGATAATTTTTTCTTTTTTTTGTTTTCCAAACAGAAATGAAAAAGGTTTAAATACCATTTTCTTCTCCTCCAAAACCTTTTCCATAGATTTCTTCAATAATATCTATCCCAGTAAGTGGTTTTAATTCCCTCTGCAATGCTTTCATCACAAGATATTTTTGTATCATTCCTTCTCCAAGAATTTCTCCATATATAGACTTCGCAAGTCCATCTGATTCCACAAATTGATGTGAGATCTGTGTTGTTTGCTGCATAAGACTACTATCTATACAATCTATACTATTTATAGGATTATCTAAAGCTAATCTCTGCAATATTTTAAATGATTTCAATGCATTGAATCCTTTATAAAAATTCTCATTACCAACAAGATACATTTGTTCAAGAAAATCAATAACAGAAAGCATATCAATAGTTACTAATTCTGTTTTAGTATTTAGAGTATATGCTTGCGGCAAAACAACATAAATTGGAATATTAAATTTTTTTTGAGCAGATTTAGATTTCACAGGACAAGGATGATCAATTAGTTTATCTCCGTTCCATAATTGCTCTGGGTTTTGTTCAAAATCAAATCTAAGATAATCTTCAATTGTGAAAGCTCCTGTAGAGAATCGATTGAATCCTAAAAAATCTCCAATCATAACAGTTTCTCTTTCAGGATCAGTTACACCTTGTTCTTTATAGACAGCAGCAAGATTTTTATATGGAAACAATTTTTGTTCAGGGAAATTAACATCATTCTTTGAATAAATTTTACCTCTCCATTCTATACCTATATCTTTCCAACATTTAACAATTTGTTCAGCATATCCTTTAGCAGCACGTGTTGCAATTACACTGTTTATCCGATTATTATTAAGAAAGTCAATAGCTTTTTTTAGCCCAGGTCGTAAAAACATTGTGTCAACCTCTCTCTTCCCATTTCTTTCTCTAAATAAATATGTGCCTGTTGTGCCGTCTAAATCAAGGATATATAGCTTAGTCATATTAGTCTAATGATAAGTTCTCTATTTATAAATGTTTGGGATAATTATTACTAACAAGTTGCTACATACTTTTTATATTCTTATTACGTACAAGCAAATAGATAAATTTATAAATAAGTCTTTCCAAGAAACTGATTGTTGGAATAAAATATTGATTAATACAGTTGGATATATTAGTCTAGTTATTGTATTGGTGAATATATTGTATTGGTGAATAAAAGAGGTTATAGAATCCTAGTTGGATTGAGAGCATTTCTATAATTCTCTGAAGAATTGATACTGTAGAAGATAGTTTATAGTATTGATACTATCTATAATACTATCTATGCTAATATTGATTCAAGAAATAAGATGCATCAATATCTGCAACATTTTATAGGTAGTTTCAAATGGAGTTGGAAGTAAAAAAAAGGGGCTGCACATCTAGCACTATGTGTGTGTTGAATAATAATTCTTATAATTATACTGCTTATAGTTATACTGCTGTTCAAACTAATAATAATACAATTCATACAATTGCTAGCCATTCTCATAATTCATATTCATTATTCTCGTCTAAAAAATCACAGATAACTTTATTTATCATTTTAGGAGTTGTTATACTCGCGCTTGTTCTAAGCTACCTTTATTTCACCCAGATGAAAAAAGAGAATTTGATTCCAACACAAACTCTTTCTGAAGATATTAAGCCAATAAAAACATTTGTTGACCAATGTTTGTTTGATACATCACTTAAAGCAGTGATGCTTACTGCAATACAAGGTGGTTCAATATCATTAAGCCAGAAAAATATGTATACAGAGTCAGAAACAGGCAAAATTACATACGGCTTAAAGCTCAAAGCAAAAACATTGCCAACTAAAATTGACATGCAGAATGAAATTGAAAGCTATATCAATACAATTCTTCCAGAATGTACAAGCAACTTCAGCAAATTCAACAAAGATGTCTCTGCTGGAAAATTAAAATCAACTGTCAAGATTGCAGATGACAAAGTTGCTGTAACACTTGATTATCCAATCACTGTCAATTCAAATACAGACAACAATGCAAAGATTGACAAGTTTCAAGCAAATATTCCATTGCGTTTAGGTCATCTTCATACAATTGCAGAAAAAATTATTGATGACCAAATAAGCTATGGAATCTTAATAAATCTAGACAAACTGCATGAATACGATGTAAAAGTTGATATTTCTCCATTAGACGATAAAACAATGATATTTTTGATATCAGACGTGAAGAATGCAAACATCGCTAATATGAATAAAGCTAATGCAGATAACCAACAGCCAGAAACAGACTTATTGTTCATGACAGCAATACAATTCCAAAAGAATAATCCACCAACAATTACAATCGATAAAGAATTTGTTGTAAAAGACGGAATGTCATTCTCAACAAAAGCAATCATTGGTGACGAAGAAGCTGCAACTGTCAAGTTGTCAGACGACACTGCATTATTTGGCATTGAACAAGATGGAACAATTTCATTTACTCCAGAGATTCCAGGAGAATATGACGTAACAATCACAGCTCAGGACAAAGAAGGAATGATTGCAACAAAAAATGTGAAATTTTTTGTTGTAAAATAATGCTTCCATCGTCGGCATTATTTTAAACAAGACGAATTCCACTTGTCTATTGACAGGTGGTGGAATTCGTAAGCGTCAAGAACCACCTTAGGTGTTATCGATAAGCATGCCACTGGTCAAGGGGCAAGGGTTTAATTGAATAAGAAAAAAATAGGGATAAGAAATAGATTGATCAGAAAAAAATTCATCTGCCTTAGTTTTATCTATCTTATGATCTCAAGTGTATTTGCTATTAGTTTAAATGCACAGGAAGATAATCAATTAAATTATGAAGATCCGCAGATTTACAATAAACCAACATTCTGGACAAATGATAATGTAGACTTTAGCAAAGTACAATGGGGAAGTGTTGACTTTACTAAGATCCCATACAATACTATGACAGCAAAAAAACTGGCAGATTTCTACAAATATCTTCCAGAATATCAAATTGCAAAGGTTCCTGCAAAGGATGTAGATGTTACATTAGTTACAGACAAGTCAAAATTAACAGCTGCGCAATTAGCATTTGGAACAAACCTTGAGAAATCAGGAGATTTAAAAAAACTTAATGGTGGTGCAGCAAATGAAGCAATCAGCACGAGATTCAAATTAACAGCTGTTAGCTTTGTATTTTTGGAAAGCGCAACAATCAATGCAGAAGGTAAATTAGTGGTTGCAGGAAACTGTCCAAGCAATTCAGCATTGCCAAGCAACTTCAAATGCCAGATTGATTTAGATCTAAAAAATAAAGATCTTAAAGACTCAGTGATAACAGCAACAAAACGAACAATTGAAGGTGCTGAATACCAAGGATTTCTTGTCTGTAAAGCAGGTGCAAAAGAATGCATCACAATCAAAGGTACAACAAATGTTGCAATGAATTCTGCAGGAGACTTAACAATCACAGACAAATCAGGAAAGCAGCATGTTGTTAAAAAAGGAGAAGTTGGTGTTGTGTTTGACAACAAAGGCAACAGCCATATTATCATGAATGATGGCACAATAGTGAATATTAATGGTTATGATTTTACTGGATTTAAAGAGGGTGTTACAATTGATCTTAATGGAAACAAAGCAAAAGTAAATGGCGCTGCAACAATTAAAGGAAAAGGTTTAGACGCGAAATTGATGACTGCTGAATCAAAAGCTGACATCACATTTGACAAAAATGATAATATTATACAATTCAATGCAGAAAAAGCAGAATTGACATTTGGTGGTGAAAAAGGCGATAAAGCTGTTGGCAACTTCGAGATGGCAATTGGCTATTTTGCTGGGAACCCGCAGCCAGAGAAAGTCAAATTGATTGGCAAAGGCAGTTATTTTTACTTAGATGGCGATGTCAGCAAGAAAAAAGTAAGTATCAGAAAAGGCGAAGAAATAACTGTAACAATACAAGATGGAGAACTTAAGGGAGATGGACTTATATTTGCATCACTTGTGCATTTGCGTGAAGGAAGAAAAGTGGATATTGCATTTTTGGAAGGATTAGCAGATAAAAGCGATGATGAAGCAGTAAAAGCAATCAAAGAAAAATATGGGACTGCCGTAGATTATAAAAATTGCAAAACATATGACAACTGTATTGCAGCAATTATGAAACAGAATTATCACATTGATTGTAAAAATTGGCAAAGCTGTAAAACAAATTTTGATAAAGAATTAGAAAAAATGACAGCTTTCTATGAAAAGGCAGACTCACAGCAAGTATTTTTATTAAGAGATGGTTCACAGCAAGTTGCTAAAGGTATTGCAACTCTTACTTCAACAGATAAACACACGCAGAAAGAATTAGTTAGAGATGAGACAGGAGCTCTTGTACAAAAAGAGTTTACAGCAGATGTTGATACAATTTTTGAACAAGATGATTCACAAACATTAGTTTTCTATGATTCAAAGAATTCAGATACAAATAAAAAAGTAATTCTTGTTGACAACACAGCAAAAGCAGGAAAAGAAGTAGATGATTTTGCAACAGTTAAAGTTGGTCAGAAAGTTTTTGGCAGAGACGGCAAAGCAGTTGAAATTGAAGGCATTCCTCAATTCTATGTTTCAACAACATTTGGCAAGAAAGCAGACGGCAATGTAGAAACAAATGTTAATGCACAGGATATTCTAAACATCAATGCATTTATAGTCAAGCAGATTGAAGCAAAAGGTCTGAAAGGAGGCAACACAGATGCAAACAGAAAGAAAGTTGCTGAAGAATTCTTCTTTGTAGGCGGCGCTGAAATAAAACCAGTATCTGAAGAAGGAAGAAAAGGATTTTTTACAGTCAACACAGACTTTACTCAGGCATCATTAGTTTACTTATCTGAGAATTTGAATGAAAAAACTCAATTAATTATTGATGGAAAACAATCGTCAGTATTCCCATTAAGCACTGTAAAAAATCAAATAGACAAATTCAAGATTGGCAGAGATACTGCATCGGGTAAATTAGAAATAATGCAGCAGGAATTTGCAAATCTTAATGCAGATTGTGAAAAAAGACAAGATACAGCTGCTGCATGCGGTGATGCTGAAGGAAAACAATTGCAGCTGCTTCAGGCAAAGATAAAGAGTTTACATGAGACAGACAAAATAGACGACAAGGAATTGCTCGTTAAATACGGTTCGTTAGAAGAGATTAATACTCATTTAGAAGAAAAAATGAAAGAAGGCGTTGAAGCTGCAAAACAATCTGTATATGATAAATTAATTGCAGCAAACACAAAATTAGTTGAAGGCCAAGTCAAAGAAGAACCAGCATTATCAAAACAGGCAATTGAAATTTACAGCACAATTGATGATCCAGTATTAAAGCGATTTGCACAGACAAAGATTGGAGATATCTATTTAGATTCAGGAGATTATCAGCAGTCAATTGCTAAATTCAGAGAAATCAAAGAAAAATATGGACTTGATGATCATGCAAAATCACAGTTGGCAAAAGCATTGATTGCTAATGAAGGAGAATATGATAAAATATATCAAAAAGAGCCTGCAGCAATATTAGAAGCAAGAACATTATTGGAAGAATTAAGTAAGTCAGAAACAGCTCAAATTTCAGGAAATGCTTTTCAAAGTTTATCAGATATTGCTAAGACAGATAAAGAAAAAATTGAACTAAAAGTTAAGGCGTTCCAGAAATTAAAAGCAGAATCTCCTGATGCAGCAGTTCAGATTGCTCAGCAGATATTTGATATAAGCGCAAAAGGAACAGATGTTGAAGCTAAATTAAAATTCAAACAAGAAGAATCTGCTGAAGATTATGCTGCAAGATTATTCTCAACAGTTGCTGAGATTAAAGCAAGACTTACAGAATCAGGCATTGACGTAAAAGATATTGAGGATGTAGCAAATGCAGTTATGGCAAGCAAATTGATAGAAGCAGCAGGCGAAGCAAAAACAAAAAATGTCAAGAATAAAGAAATTGCTGATGTTCCAAAACAAGAGCAATTATTATTAAAAGCTCTTGAATTGGCAGGTAAAGCTGATACAGTTATTGGTTTGCAGACAAAAGTGCAGGTTCTCGGCCAATTGTCACAATTATATTTAGGCAAAAAAGATATACAAAAAGCAAAATATTACTCAACACTGCAGGAAAATACAATCAATGATCTGCAGAGAAAGTCAGACTTTACTGCAAATGTCGAACAAAACAGATTGTCAAATAAACAAATTAACTTACAGATAACATTAGCAGAAAAAGCAACGACTGCAGAGAAAGTTCAAGCAGCAAAAGAAGTGTTAGTGTTTGATAAAGGGGATAAATATGCTAATAAAATATTAAGCGATATCTATAAACAGCAAAGGGCAAAAAAAGTTCATGATGAATATAAAAGATTACAGGAGGAATTAGAATCGGTTGAGGCAGCAGCTGGTCAGCTTGCTGAATCAAGTGACATACCCACTATCAGCAAAGAAGAATTGGAAGAATACCAAATAAACGAATTGAATAAATACAAGGAGAAAAACAAGGATAGGATAATAAATTTAGCATTAGATTTAGCTAAATTAGGCGACAAATTTTCTAAAGAATTAGCTGCTCAGTTATACTTAACTCATCAGGATTTACTGGAAGAATTAAATGATGACACAAAGTTTATGACTACAATTCATAGTACAACTCTTTATCAATATAATGATTTAGTTAATACAATCTCTAAAGCTCCTGCTCCAGATGAACTGGATACTGATTATTCAGAATGGTATTATGAGCAGATTCAGAGGCTTTCAGTAGGGTATTCTGATGATGGTTTCGAAGGAGATAAGATTGCATTCCAAATAGCTGTTAATAATAAGCTTGATGATGATAATTTGATGAGTATGTTTGGCAGCAATATAATTAATCCAGAAGCAGATTATAGAGAACAGATTACTTATAAAGAATATGTAATAGATATTCCAAAATTAGATGAGTTAAATAAATTATTTAGTAAGCCAGATTTAACATTTGAGGAGCAGGAAAAAGCTGCACAAATAATTGATAGTCTAAAAGTTAATCTGATTAAAGACAATGTAATCAGTGATAATTTAAAGCAAATAGTTTTACAAAAACCAGAGCTTCTTATTTTGCTTCCACAAAATTCAGGTATTAAAGAGCTACTAGGTTCATCTTTTATGACAGGTGATGGTGAATCTATTGATGTAGAAAAATTAGCAGATGAAAGATTAAATGTTCGTCAAGAAAAAGATAAAATGATGAATCTGTTAATTGGAGGTAAAACAACTCCAAGACAAGTTTATAACTTTCTAAGTTCAGATATAATAAAGAAAATGACAAGTGATGAAGCTGCTCAGTTCTCAGAGATTTTGGCAGCAACATACAATGATTTAGAGAGAAACAAACCGCTTAAAACTTATTTAAATTTATTCAAAAGTGATTTAGATAACTATCAAAAAATAATAAATGATGGCGGCAGTTTAACAGAACTGCAAAGATCATCTGCAGCAGAATTTGATGATGTTGAATCTGCACATTTAGGAGTGCTTGGTTTTATTAAAGAATCTAAGGAATTACAGCTAAATCAACTAGATTCACAATTATCTCAAGGAATTATTAATCAGAAACAATATGATAATTTACGCAGCAAACTTAATTTAGATTTAAAACAAATAGAGTCAGATATTGATAATTTTGTTCTTAATAAGGCATATGCAGCTAATCAAATAGATACAGCAGGTTCACAGATAATCAAGCATGGATTTAATCTATTAAGCAATGAAGGAAAACAAGATGCAATTGCTCTAGTTTATGGTGAAGCACAGACATTATTAGACGGTGGAAAATTAGAAAGTGGAAGAAATAATAATCTTGTTTTAGATGATTCTGAAAAACTAAGAAAGATGTCAGCTCTTAAAATTGCAGTTGATACAATCCGCCAAGAATCTGATCTAGCAAGCTTCTCCATTGAGGATGCCTCTCTTTTTGAAGTTTTAGAGAAAGATATTGATAAGCAGATTTATGCAGCTGTTGTTAGTAATAGCAATAGATTAAAAAGCTTATTTGTTGAAGTAAAATGTGCTAAAATAACTATGGCATCTATTGACTGTCCAGGTGGTTATAGTGATGTTGATGAGCTTTCTAAAGAGTTTGATCTGAAGAATGGAGATTCTATAGCACAGACAAAATCACAAATGATAAATCAGGCAAATTCAAGGTTAAGAAGATTACAAGAAGAAATAGATGATTTAAAAAAAGGACAATTATATGATAAAGCTGCTTCATTTGAGGGGGTATATAATAATTTAATAGGAAATGTTGATGAAGAAACAGAGAAATTATTTCAGATGATTGATGAGAAAGAAAAAGAGATTGAAGGATTAGAAACTGATATAGAGGGATATAACCAAAAACCATATCTTTTATTTTTAGAGCAACAAGGAGAAAAGCTTCAAAATATGTACTCTTATCTTTCTCCATATGATTTAAGGAAAATGTCAGATGAATTTGAAGGTTTAAGTCATGGTATGCCTATTTCCGAGGATTATGAAAAGATGGCAGAAAACAATCCAGAATTTATCAGCATTTACAAAAAAGTCAATCTTGATATTGCAGTTTCTGCATTAGAATCCGCAAAACTAAAAGAAATATTGGCAAGCGGGTGGACAAAGGATGTTGATGCAGCAAGATTAAAAGCGCAGATTGAAGCAAGGCAAGAGATTAATAATAAATATACAGGATATATTAATAGAGTAATCAATAATCAAGAGAAATTAGGTTTTTTTGAGCCGCTTGATTTTGATGTTGGTTTTAAACAAAGTCTTTTAATAGATTCACATAGAGGTTATAAGTCAGCAGTCGCAGAATTAGCTGTATCTCTTGATAGTTATAAAGGTACTGCAGATTATGATAAATTATTTGAATTATATCATACAGCAAACAAACTTGCAGCACAGAAAGATATACATATCTCAAAATTATTTATTAGAGAATTCGCAAGTTCAAAACAAACTGTTGAAGGAGTTTTAGGCGGGAAAGGTGGTCTTTTAAGCTCAGTCAAAGCAATTACAGGAAGTTATGATGATGATTTTGATTATTTAAGCAGTGCACAGAAACAATTGGGAGATATTGATATTGCGTTTGATTGGCTAAAACAATTTCATGACGAATCAGGAATAGGATATGAAGAATTATCAAAGGTTAAAACAGCAGCTGAACTTATCGCTTTATACAGACAAAAAGGTAAATCGATTGAACAGAGTTATGCAGAAGACAGATTAAAGATAATTAATAAAGCAAGAGATATTAATGGTCAGAATCTTTTTGTTCATTCATCAATAAGAGATGATTATGCACTTGAAGGATATAAAGGCTCATTTAAACCTGTTGAGGTTCTTGGTGTAGATATAGATGCTTTGACATCAGTAGATTCAACTATAATTATGGCTGGCTATTCAAAAGCAATAGGAGCAGCAATGAAATCAGGAAGTATTGGGCTGACTAAATTATCAACAGCTGCAGGAAAAGCAAGTGTCGCTGCTCAAAGCACATTTGGAAACTTTGCATTAAAACAAGCTTCAAAGATTGCAATTGCTCCAGTTAAAGCAGTTCAATCAATAGTTACAGGGAAATTACGTTTTCTTAATCCGTTTACTTATACACAGACAATAGAAACAGGATTAACAAAGGTTATTGGAAGCAGCATACCAGCAAATATTGTTAAATATTATGCTTCTGAAATTGCAGGTGAAGAAGTATTAATGCCTGCTGCAATAAAAGGTTTAGGAAAAACAACAGGAGCAGGAGCAATAGATGAATTTCTTGATCCATTAGAGACTGTATTAGGAGCGCATCACGCAAGTTTAGGGATAGGTGAAATAAAAATCACTAATGATGGAACTAGATATAGGACTGTTTCAAATCACTTAGGTAATGTAATTACAGCACTTGGTCTAAAAACACAAGATTCTGCAGGATTAAATAAACCTTATTATACAGTTCTTGAGAAAAACAAGTTTGGAGATGCAGTTGCTATTGAAGTTCATTATCCACAGATTAATACGCAGCAAAATGCGCAACAAAAAGATTCAGTTGTTTTTGGTGTTGAAGGTACAACATTTGACAATGAAAAGAAAAGCAAAGGTCTGCTTGAACAAACCAAATTAGGTTTAAAGTTTAATACACCTCAACCTATAAAGCTGGGTAATGTTGTTCTAACTACAGCTCAGCAAACTCAGCAAAGTGGAAACTCATTAAATATCTTGGCAGCTACAAACTTTAGAGGATATGTTGAAGACTATGAAAAAAAGAATAATAAGCAATTAGAAAGATTTAAAGTTGTTACAAAAGATGGATTGGAAATAAATGCAGTATTTCAGGATAACAATCCTTCTAAAGGATTAATCCTTGATATTAATCCATCAGAATTAACAAAAATAAAAATGGAGGCTATTTCTCAAATAAAAGAGATTAGAGGTGTTTCAAAAGAAGGCTTGCCTGTAACCTATAAATTAGATGAAGCTCAAATTATATCTCCTATTGCAAGTCTTGCAGCAAGTATTAATCAAGGTTCAGAAAAAGACAAGCAGCTTGATAATTTATTAAAAAAATTAAGTCCAATCGCTTCTGAAGGTGATATTTTCAGCAAAGACTTTTGGAAATATAAATCTACAGATGACAGAAAAAATGAAGGCGCACAGATGCTTGCAGAAACCTTATTTGAAGATAACGCAGAACCATCGGAATTTTTGTTAAAACTGCGTGATGTTTATCATGTTGTAGATGAGAAATACCAGCAGAAGTTTTCTAATTATTATTTAGGCTTAAAGATTGAAAACACAAAACAATCGATAGCTTTTGAGATAACTTCGCTTCAAAGAGAGATAGAAGCGCTAAAAGAGCTAAAAAAAGATACATTAAAACTAGATTCATACAAAGGCGCGTCATTTGTACAAAGCGCAATTAAACAGAAGATAATAAATCAAGGTATGGACCCTGAAACAGCAGTCGCAGCAATTGAAAAAGAGATACAAAATTCAATAAACGAAAAACAAGATTTAATAAATAAATTCACACCAGAGATTTCTTTTGTAGAAGCAACTAAACAACCAGCTGCAGAACAAGTTCTAACTGCAAAACAATCAGCATCAACACCTGTTGAAGTTGCAGCAGTAGAGACAGTAGAAGCAATTGCTGCAGTTGTCAACAATAAGCCAGATGCGCAGCAGCAAGTCAAAGAAGCACAAGAAGCAGTTCAAACAATAGCTGAGGAAAAAGCAGAAGAAACAGCTGCAAAAGTATTATCATTTAAACCAACAGTTGCTCCATCTGTTGTTCCAGAAGCACAGCCTGCTAAAGTAAAACAAGCTCAGCATCTTGCAGAAGTAATTCCTATAGAACAGCTGCAACAAGCTCGACGAGAACGGCAAAAGCTTGAGAAAATCTTAATAGAAGAAACTGCACAACAAAAGAAAGCTTGTGGAGGAGCAGGTGCAGCTATCTCAGTTGTTGGCAGCTGTGCAGCACAAGTGCAAGCAGCTGAAACAGTAGCAGCTGAAGTTGCAGAAGTAATTGATCTAGAACAGACAGTTGCAGCACTTCAAACAAGGGCAGTTACTGTTGTATTAGATGATACACAATTAAGACAAGCGCAAGCAGACTTAGCTGATTCATTTGATAAAGCAGAGCAAACTCTAGCAGAACTCAAACCACAGCTCACTCCAGCAGTAGAGGTTCCAGCAACAGTTGTTCTTCAATCAACAAAAGCAATACAAGCAATTGAAGGAAAACATCCAAATGCAAAAGCAATTGTTGATTCTGCAGTTGAACAGATAAGTGCAGCAAGCTACTGCAAAATTATCTTCTGCAATCACTATTGCAAGTGGCATAAGTGAAGTTAATGTTGCTGCAGAAAAAGCAGCTGATGATATTATTGCATTATTTGAACAACAAGGTATACATATTGATTCAGCTTATCATAATGATATAAGAAAGATTTTGCAGGATACAGCAATATATCATCAGCAGAAGGTGTTAGATATATTTAGTCTAATACAATCTGAGATAGCAGATGCAGCTAAATCTTTTGCAATTGAACCATTAATAACTCAACATGTTATCAGTTTAGAAGATAAGATTGATGAAGCATTAAAAGATGATGTTTCCAAGAGAAAAGAAAGAATCAATAGAAAGCTTCAAAGAACAATTGCTGAAAGAAGCCAGAAATTAGCAGATGTACTGCCAGATGCAGTAACAAACTATGGAAAAAATAAATTACGATATGCAACAATTGATGATATTGTAAAAGAATTGCAGATTGATGCAGCATCAGCAAAAAGTTTAATGGAAACAGTTTCTGATACAAAAGGTCTCCAAACATCTTCAGGATTAAAACAGAATTATCCTGGAACATCAATAAACACATTATTATTATCAGTACCTCAGTTTGTTATTGAAGAAGATTCAGCAGGAAATAGAAAATTATATATCATGAAATTGACTAACAATTATAGAACAAAAGATTCATACGGCCAGGCATTAGCATCTGATTCTGGCTTTAGAGAACAGACTGCATCACAAGCAATTGGTCCTTTAGCAAAACAGTTTGGCGTTGCAATTCCTGAAGGAAGAACCTATGAATTAAAAGATGGCTTTTCTGTATTTATGTCAGAATTCAAGCCAGGTATAAAAACATTAGGAAAGACCTCAGAATCAAGGATAAATATAGATTATATCATATCAACAAAAGGAACAACAGCACAACAGCAGCAGTTCAAAGAAAAGATAAGAAAACAGCTGCTTGCTGCTGCAATCTTCCAAAGGATGTTTGAGATTCCAGATCTGGAAATATTCTATGACAATGATGGCAATATCTATGCGCTTGACTTTGAATTCTTATTTTATAATGTTAATGTGTTGAGTTTATATTTAGATGAGAAGTCATATGCAGAAAGAACAGATGCAGATAAAGTAGAACTAGAAGAGGCAAAAACCAAAGCAAGACAGCTTTATACTGAGATTGATTCTATTATGAATGCTCCAAACTTCAGGTTAAGTACATTATTCTCTGAGGAGTATTACAAAGATGCAGCTGGAGTTGTAGACAAGCAGGCATATGAAGACGACAAACAAGAGATAATTGCATCACTAAAAAAAATAACAAGTTCGCAGTTAAAGAAAATGCTTGGTTTAGACATTGCTTTTGTTCAAACTCAATGGAATCAGCATAGTGGATTAATCAAACAAGACATTATTGAGGGAAAAGATGGAAAAAGAACAGATGTAGTTGAAAACTATCTAACTGAAATTCTATCTGCATCTGAAGGATTTGTATCAACAAGCGATAGTTCAATAGAAGAAGCATCAAAAAAAGTTGAAAAAACAAAACAGAGTATTGTTGATCTTTATGGTTCAGCAATAAAACAGGATTTAAACAGCTTTGAGCAGGAAGTAAAAGCTGATCTCATTGAAAGATTAAAAAGATTATTTGAAAATGCTGATGAAGCAGGAAAAGATAGATTAAATAGTTTAATAGCACTTATTGAAAAAAATAAATATCAATTTACAGCAGATCGTGAGAAAATAACTGATATACTAAATGATCTACTGAGTGATTATGATCATGTTATTACAGATGAACAGATTACGCATGTTAAATTTGTCAACAATCATTTTGCAGCACTAGGCAATATTGTTGTTCTTAGACGAAAACAAACAAATTCAGCTAAAGATTTCTTTGGAAGGAATTATTATAAGGATATTGCAAAACTAGGAGATACACAATTCCTTTCAGAAAGTGGAGAGATAGCAAAAGCAGGATTGCTGCAAAAGCAGGATAATTTACAAAAAATCTTAAGTGATCTTTCATTCTTTGCAGAACGAGGAGAAATGTACAAACGATTGATTGATAATAAATTTGCTATTCAAGGATTATTTGAAGAATATGTTAACTCTGGCTTAAATATGGCAGTTGATAAGAAAGGTAAATTAGTTCCAATTGAGAAATTGATGAAGCCATTAATTGACGATGGCTCAATAACATTTGATAAAGCTACTGGAAAGATTAGCCAGCCGACAGTTGAAGAGATTGAGCAGGAGATAATGAATACTCAAGCAATTGCTGTATCACTGCAGCCATTACAGCCAACTGCTGCATTACCTAAGCCAACAATAGCTACGCAACGAGCAAAACAATTGCTTCCAGCACAATCATTGTCCCAGAAAGTAGCAGCTGAAATGGCAGCAATTGCAGCTGCTACAGAAAAAGTTGGAAAATTATTGCCTTTCCCAGCTTCAAAAGTAACACAACAGTTAGCATTAGAAGCTACAAGGAGAGCAGAAACACAACATGAGCCAGCTATTTCTGAATTAACTCCACAACAGCTCGACAAACTAGTCCGCGACGGGATCACAATAATAACAAATCTCGACGGCACTCACATACTCAAGATCCACATCTTAATTGCTCTCACAGATGAACAGCGGGAAGCAATCAATAAAGCAGTAAATGATTACATCGATGATTACGAAGGTTTAGTCGAAAGGATAATAGAAGCATTAGCTGGAAAAGATGATTTCAAATGCCTAGCTGGCAGCTGTGAAGGCAAAGCACAATTACCAGCAGCTGCACAACAAATAGCAGAAACAGGTATAGAAGAAGTCGTCATAAATTCATTAGAAAAATACACACTCTATGAAGAGCAAACTGCATCACAAAAAACACAACCTCAACAGCGAGTATTATTTGGTGAAGATCATGTTGCAACTGTTGGAAAAATAGAAGGTTCAATGAGCTCTGGAAAATACTATGGTTATATTGACAAAGGAACAAGAGATTACAACCAAGATTCTTTAGCTATTGATGAAGAAACAGGATTAATTGTTGTTTCTGATGGTATGGGTGGAGTAAAAGATGGAGAAAAGGCAAGCAGATTCATAACAGAAAATATAATCAAATATTATAAACAAGAGAAAACTGCCGGAAAAACAACAGAGCATGCTTTAAATATAGCTTTAGCAAATACATATATTGCATTACAAGATTCAGCACAATACATTGGAGCAGCAGGCTCTGGTGCAACTTTAGTTGTTGGAATTGTTGAGAATAATGAATTGCTTGTAAGAACAATTGGTGATTCAAGAATTTCAGTGCACGATAGTGCTGGAAATATTGTTGCAATTTCAGAGGATCAATCATTAATACAGAGTTATATTAAAGAGATTGATGCTGATAATGTTGCACTGGCTGAGAAAAACTTCCTTCAAAAGAATATTATTGAAGGAGTTATTAAAAAAGAAAAAACAGAAGCTCAATTAAAAGCACCAAAACCAAGAAATGCATTGCATATTATAGGTGATGCGTCAAAAGAATTGACTCCAGAAGGAAGATTGATTGGCAAAAACAGAGTTCTTCAGCAAAGAGTTCCATTAAAAAAAGGATACAGAGTTCTTTTCCACAGTGATGGAGTTAATGATTATGTTCCATCCCAGAACTTTATCAACAGCAAAGTAAAAGCTGCAAAAACACCTCAAGAAGTTATTGATACTATTGTTGGCGGTATTACAGCAAAAGGAGATAATATTGGAATCTTTGTCTATGAACATACAGCAGAAGCAAAAGCAGAAAAAGCGCAATCGCAGCAACCTCAACAGCCACAACCACAAAAGCAAGGATTGTTAGATAGTTTAGGTAAGTTTATCAGAAGACAGCCAGCTGCAGCATTTGCATTCCAATTGTTTGCATTTATTCCAGGCGTACCAGCAGTTGCAGGTATTGCTGCAATTGTAGGTTTAGCTGGCTATGGTGTTTACAGATTAGCCCAGAGATTAGGAAGCTCAAGAGAGCCAGAAACTGCAAAACAATCTGAATCAACACAAACTTCAGTACAAGCTCCAACAGCACAACAACAGCAAATAATTATCACAGTTAATGGTATACAATTCACAAAAGAACAGCTTGAACAAGGTATAACTATTGGAAGGGCAAAATCAAATGATGTTGTTATAGCTTTAAATCAAGTTTCCAGGCTGCATGCACGATTATTCTTACAAGATGGAGATTTCTATATTATTGATCTTGGCAGTAAAAATGGTATTAAAGTTGCTGATAATCGTATACCTCAAAATCAACCTGTTAAGATAGAAACTATTAATGAAATACTTTTTGGAAATCAAAGATTAAATATAGATTATACTAATGAAGTAGCTGCTCTCTTAAATAAAGAAAAGATAATTTATGATATTACAAGGAGAATAAATCTACTTGAAAAAGATGTTTTATACTTATCAGATTATGAAGATAAGACAATAGAAGCATTGGGGGAAGAAATAGATAAGCTTAATGAATTAATCTTAAGAGATATAACTGACCATAATTTTATCACTGCTGTTAATATTCGTTCTGAGCTGCTCGGAAGACTAGGTCCAGTACAGATGTCTTATGAAACAGAACTCAGTAAAAGAGCAATTGGTATTACAAGAACAAAATTAAGCAGCAGTTTAGATTCTATAATATTAGGTCAAACAGAACTTCCTGCTGCTGAAGTTGTAAAGAGAAGTAAAGCTCTAGAACAAGCAGTTGGCAGCTCTTCGTTAACAGATACAGAAGCAGTTCTTCTTGCAAGGAATTATAAAGATACACTTGTTCAAAGAGGAGTACAAAGTCCATTAGGTGATTCTATACATTTAGATTACCAAATAAGTAGAGTGGATGATTATAGAAGAGCAGTATCAATGGACAGAGGATATCTTGATTATATCGATGAGCTTGACCATATATTTCCAGAAACAACTCAAAAAGTATTTCTTGGTACAGATGGTATTGAATACAGCAGTTATGCGTATTCATTGTCAACAGATAATGCTGATTCAAATGTTAGAACACATTATATCAGCAGAAGAACATTAGCTACAAGAACAGAATTAGAGGATATATTAGCACAGAACAGAAATGTAGAAGAACTTGTAAATATCAAAGAAAAAAGAATAAAGTTATACACAGATATGGATGAGATAATCAAATATTCTCATGATGTGCAAGTAACTACAGGCAAGCCATTTGATGAAGCATTGCATAAACGATTCAATGAATTTATCATGGGAGATGCACAAAACAGGCAGAAAGTAATTGATTTAGTTAGATCATTAATGAAAGACGCTGATTTAACACAACAATTAGTTTTAATTGATTTTGCTGGAAGAGCGCATGTACAAGCATTTACTTTACGTGAAGCAATATTATGGTTAGGAAAAGAAGAAAACTGGAACAGTATATCTTCTGAACAGCAAGCACAGCTTGGCAATGACAGAGTGTTATTTACAAATGCAGATGTACAATTGCATATTGGAGTTGTTGCGCATACTCAACCTGATTATTTGGTAGAAGCTAATACTCCATGGGTTAAAAACCCACTTGCATATATGCAGATTCCTGGGGTGTATGAACAGAGATATGATTTTCAAGATATTGTAGAAGGTTACAGAACAGTAGCTGTTGATGATAATTCATTATTAACATCAACACCATTATTTGCACAACGAACTGCTTCTGAACAAGCATCAACAATTTTGCGAAAGTTAATTATTGCAGATGAAATAACAAAGAGAAGGCAGCAAAGAGCTGCGCAATTCCAATTACATAATATTAGAGACAGTGAACGTTACCAAAAACAGATGGAGCATGAATATGCAGGAGTAATGTTAGATATAGACGGTACAATTACACTTGAAAATGGAATGATTAATAAAGAGATATTTGATAAGATATATCAATTACTTTCAGAAGGCATACCTGTAACAATTGTAACAGGAAGAACTATAAATGGAGTTATGCCATTAATAAATCTGTTAAGAAATTATCATGAAAATTTATACGGCAATGGTAAAGAACAACAGCAAGCATTAGAAGAACGTTTACAAAATCTATTCTTTTTTGTAGAAAATGGCGCTTATGGAATAAAAGCAGATTCATTAGAAACAATTGCTGACAATAAATTTCCAACAGAAACAATTACACATGAAGAAGTTAGAGAAGAAATAGCAAGATTGTCTTTATCCTTTGATAGGATACCAATTACAGATCATTCTGTTATTATTGTTCCAACAGATGAAGCAAATCTCCAAAGTTATACAGAAGCAATTAATGATTATTTAAAACAAAAAGGTTATCCATTGCATGCCATCAACACAGGTCATACTATAAATATACTACCACAAGGCGTGCATAAAGGCGCAGCAGTTAAAGCAATGGCAGAGTTTATAAAACAGCAGAAAGGAGTTGACATTACAACAGATGACCTTCTTAAAATAGGTGATAGTGGACAAGAAACAGGCAATGATTATGAAATGTTAAGCTCATTTGGAGGATTTTCAGTTAACAAGTTTGGAAAGGATGTTCTTCCTATTGTAGATGAACAAGGCAGGCAAAGAAAAGGCTACAAAACAACATTATGGTTATTAAATAATCTTAAGCTAAGCAAAAAGCCAGCAAAAAAAATTCAATCATCTTCAGAAGATATTCCAACTGCTATAACAGCTGAACTTCCTGCTATACAATTTGGTCCAGGTGCGCAGGAAGTAGTTGAAGCATATTATAAAAAACTTGAAGCTATAAAAACTGCGCTTGATAGCAATCAGCGTGATACAACAATTCAATTATTGCAAGAGCTTCAGACAGGAGTAGAAGTTGATGAAGATGGAGAGTCTTATTCAGTACCAACACTTGAACAATTAATTCAAGATGGAACATTTTCTGGATTGCAATTAGAGAAAGCAAAAAAGATAAAAGCTGCAGTTGAACAATTTGCAGATGCTATTGCATCAAATGAACTGCAATTCGCAGATAAGATTATCAAAAAGATGGATGAATCTTTAACTGTAGGTGATTATCAAAAAGCATCACAATTATATCAAAAGATTCTTGATGGCCATTCATATGGAGCACAATCTACAAACAAAGCAGCTCTTGGTTTAAAAGAAATACAATCTAATCCATTATTTGCAGCAGAGCGTCAAGCAACAGCAGAAAGCAAGATCAAGTATATAGAAGGCAGATTAATAGAAGCAAAACTTATAGAAATACAAAACCTTCTCGATAAAAAAGATATAGAAGCTGTTGTTCAATCATTTCAAAAACTTCAGCAAGAGCCATATTCAGTACAAGATTTCTTAACAGCAGATAATGATGTTTCATCAAGAAAGCCAATTGCAGATAAGATCAGCGCTATAAGCAGCTATCTTACACAACAGATTAAAGATGCACAAGATGCTACAGCAGAAAAGCGCGAGCAAGCAAAGAAACAAAGAGCATTAGGTAATAAGCAGCAAGCAGATAGATTAGAATTACAAGCAGAAGAAGGTACTCCAGTATATAGTGCAAATGGCAGGATTATCAGTACAACATTTGGCAGCAAAGCTCTTGCACAATTACAGCAAATTGCAGATGCATTAACAAAAATTAGCAAAGATTATGCAGAAGCTAAAGATGAACAAGAAAAAGCTAGAATTCAAGAGTTAGATGAAAGAATTAATTCAATCACTAATGCAAAAGCAGCAGCACAAAAAATAAAGAATAAATCAAAATTATTAGGCGGTATGATCACTGCATCTAGTCTTGTTGCTCTTGCAGCAGGTTTTGTCAGCAGTAATCCTTTACTTATTGTATTTGGTGGTATTTCCTCAATAATCTTTAGTTTAAGCAAATTCTTTCCTCAGCCAAAAAACAGATATGCTAAAAAAATACTCAATTCTGCAATTATTTTAGGAGCATTATTTATAGGATATAAATCACTACCTGTAATTGCAGAAAAACAAAAAAATATGCCTGCAGAAGCTTCAGAAACGATTGTACATCAACAAAATCAACAAGAGATTTTAACTGAAAAAGATAATGCAATAATAAAAATAGTAGTTAAAAGGTTAGAGAGTGAGATTAAAAAGAAAAACAAATATAACTCATTTTCTGATTACATTATACATCTATCTACAAAAGTATCTAAGTCATCAGTATTTTATATAAAAATAGGAGAAAAACAAGTTTACTTTACTCTAAATGGAGAAAGAATAACAACTCCTAAAGAAATAGAAATGGCAAGAGAATTAGATCCTTCTCTTAAAATAAGATTAGGTTATGTTGATGGGAATAATTTTAAAGGTTCTCGATCCATTCAAGATTTAAACGGTATTAATTTTAGAATAAGCGAGGAGGATGAATCACAGCGAGAATTGCAGCAGCTCGCCCTCTCAGTCCTAAACCCACAATCCGCAACAGACGCATTCATCGACGCTAATTTCAAAGAATTATCACAAGAGCAATTAGCAGAATTAAAATCATTGCCAACAGCAGAACAACGATATGATTATCTAACAAAACTAGGCTGGAGCGATGATAAGATTGCGATAAGAGCAGGCGGTGCAGTTGATAGTGAAGTAGATGAAATTGCCCAACCACAAACAGCAGAATTAGAAGAAACAGAAATCGCTCAACTAACTGAATACACCATCCAAGATGAAACAACACAGCAAGGTCTTCCAGCCAAAGAAGGACCACCTACAGAACAATTCACTCAATTAGAACAATCATGGTTTAGTTTAGGCGATAATTATTATGATTCGCTTTCAGTTGATATTGACGGAACTGCAAGATTAACACTTGGCGGGGAAACATATACAATAATTTCAGATGATGACTCACCTTTAATTCTCGATCAAGAATCATTAGAAATTGCAAGACAAAAAGCAATTGCTGAAACAGAAGCAGCAAGATTATCAGAAGAATCAGCTAAAAAAGTTTCACAAGCAGCAGCACAGCAGCCTAAACAAGAGCTTCCTTTGGCAGAAACATCATTTGAACAGCAATGGTTTGCTTTAGGAGATGATTATCAAGAAGCGTTGCAGGCAGATAAAGACGGCACAGCATTCTTAATAGTAGATGGACAGAAATATAAAATAAATTATGAAGATGAAACACATGTTGAAGTAGATGTAGAGCAATCGCAGGAATCAGCAGAAATAACCTCTCCAATAGCAGCTGAGAAAATTGCATCAGCAGAAACATTAATCTTACCAACTGCAAAAGAAATACAATCAGCAAAACAAACATTCTTGCAGCGCTTGCGTAATCTTGCAGGAAATAGATTCGCACGGGCAATCTCAACAGTATCATTGTTAATTGCATTGGTGTTGCCTGCTGTAAGTATGGCAAAGCCACCTGAACCACCTAAAAAGACAGGAATTGAGAAAGTTGAAAAAAGCACACAAAAAAGATTTGAAGGTTATGAACTAAAATATCTAAAAAATGTTCCTCTTGATATTGCTTTGCAATACGAGGAATTTAGTTATTATGATATTGTCTCTCTTTATGGAAAAGGAATATTGCCAGCTGAAGCAAATAAAAAGAGAAAGGAGTATCTTGATAGATACGGTATATCAACAATTGCAACAATGATAGTTAAAGGAATTTCTCCAGAGCTTGCTATGGAATATCCTGAAGAATTAGACGGTTTTGACATTATCAAATTAAATGAAAAAGCTATTACACCAGAACTTTTGCAAGAACAGCTTAAACCTTATGCTGGAATTGAAGTAGATGATGCAGTTAATATGTTATTAAAGAACATTCCTCCTGAATATTCGTTTTTATTAAGTTATGATAAAGATTTCTCTATTGATGAACTCGTTAAATTGTCTCAGGCTAAAATACCACCTGATTATTTTAAGACTTATACAGATAATGTAGGAAAACTGTTTAATATCAACGAAGTGATAGAATATCATAAACAAGATTATACTGCAGAGCAAGCAGCTGCATTATCCTCAGGAAAAGCGCTGATTGTCTTTGAAAGATATGTTCCTAATATAACATTATATGCAATTGCATTTGCTGCAATATTTGGAATTGCAGGTTTTGCATATGGATTTTTGCGAAAGTTATACAATAATCGTTCAGAAAGTGGAGGTTTAACTGCTGGAATTGGATCTGCTGGAGCTATTGTTATAGGAATTACTGCTGCAATTGGTGTGCCAGTGTTATTAGTAACCGCGCCTTCATTATTATTAGGAAGTGGCATTGCATATTCATTGAGCTCAATTATTCAACGTAGAAACATGAGGAAGATATTTGTTTCAAATGATTATACTAAGATTAACACTTTATTAAGTAATCTAAACTATGCAAATTTAAAGAATAATTATCAAGATAAAACTTATGCAATTGCAAAAGATAATTCAGTCCCTGCTTCAACAAGAATAGCAGCAATAAGATCATTGAACAAGAAATATCAACAAGAAAAAGAAGAGTTGCTTATCGAATTATATACTAAGAATCCAACAACAGATAATGAAAAAAGTCAAAATACTAATATTATAAGAATATTAGCTGAAATAAAAACAATATCTGCTCTGCAATTTATCTTAAATTATTTCTTTGAGAACGGATATCATAATTCTTATTATGAGGATGAAATAATAATAAAATCATTTAATGAAGATTCAACTGCATCTTTATTAGACTTTTTAGATAAACTTAGCTCAAGTGATAAAGTTGTTAATAGATTAGAATTATTTAAACAAATTGATTATAATAAATTCTCTAAAAAAAGCAGGGCATTATTAGAGCAGAAATTAACAGCTATCTATCAGTCGTATGTTTCTCAGCAAAAAGAAGAACAAGCACTTGCTGTGCTTAATGTTTTAGCTGTTATCAATTTTAATGGCACATTTTCTTTGCTTATGAAACAAATAGAAGAAGCAGAAAATAAGCAGTTTTATCAATCCCTATTAATTAATTTATTACAAAATCTAAAAAGCAGTCGTATCAAAAAGATTTCAGCTGATAATAAAGAAAAAATAAAACAAAATATGAAACAAATATTGGATTCAAAAGAATTGAATAACAATCTTTTTGGCAAATCTAATTATGGGCGTTTTATTGATATAATCCCATTAATAACAGACAAGTTATCCATTGACTTTTCTTATAATTATTATCAGAACTTATATTTGCAGCAGAATAATCCAGATGTTAAGAAACAAGTTCTGAATTATATTGCTGTAAAGTATAAAACAAAAGCTGCACGAGAGTTTGTCGAAGAGCATTTGTTTGATATAGATAAATCAATTGATAAATATAATAATCCTGCAGCTAAAAATTATAAACAATCATTATCATTATCTGAACTTAAAGAAAAAAGTATCTTATTTATCCAAAGTGATGATCAACTCAAAAAACAATTTGGAATAACACTTGCTGAAGAATATTTTTCAAGAGTATATTATAAAAAACTCACTACAAAAGCTTCACGAAGAGCTTTTGTTAAAAAGATTATTCAGACTATTATGGATAATCCTCCAGAAGTAATCTATAATAAAGATAGAAATTATTATGGTTCAAATTCTGCAGGAGAGCTATATAGTTTTATTAGTATTGGTTATGTTTATAATCTTTTTGGCTCTCCAGATTATTTGAAGACATTATTAAAATCATATTCTTCTTCCAAAAATCCTAAGACAAGAGCATTTGTTGCAGTATTAACTGACCGTTCTAATGAGGATAATAAAGAATTTTTGTTGCAGATGTTAGAGCAAGAGACAGATGAAACAGTTGTTCCAATTATTCTTCAAAAACTGCAGAGATTTATTGTTGACAGCACAATCAAAGTTAAGATCTATGAAATGATTACAACAAAAACTACAGCTATCCAAGAAAAATTCTTTCAATCATTTAATGAGGATCAACTTATTGAATATCTCACTGATTACCTTCCAAAAGATAATAAAGAGACTCAGAGAGTATTTTATTCAGCTGCTGTGCAGAGATTAGATACAAACAATAAGGAAGTTATACCTAGTCTTAAGATCTATGCAGAAGTTCAAGCCAAATTATTCACAGTTTCATCAGAAGTAGATAACATAATTCTTACAGCATTGTTTAAGAATCTGCTTTTTACAGGAGCAGATGCATCTTTTAAAATAGATGAAAAGCTATTTTTGCAGCCAAAAGATATACAAATACTTGCAATAAGATATCTTTTAAGATTTGAGCCACAGCAATTAAGTAATGCACTTAGTATAGAAACAGTAGAAATAGAAAAAATAATAGAGCAGACAACAAGCGAGGAACTGCTGTTTTATTATAAATTATTATTAGTTAAAAGATTAAGTATTAATCCCTTACCTGAACAAACACAATATGATATTCTTATTAAACAACTACTTGATGCTCTCAAAAGCAATAACAAAGAATTTGCGTATGAATCAGCTGTTCTTCTGTCAAAGATAGATATTGGAGATTTAGCAGCAATTATTGATATACTTATACAATATAATAAACCCGAAGACCAAAAGTATGTCATTTCTAAAATAAGCAGGATAACTAATCACAATTATAATGATTTCCTTCTATCTATTATTAAGGATAAAAACAGCAGAGCTCGTGCAGAAGCAGTATCTGCTGTCTTTTTTGATCAAGATGCTTTAGATAAATTAGTTGCAATTTTAAGAGCAGAAACAGATGTCAAGATAAAAAGGCATCTCTTTTCAATTATTAGCTTAAGGGTTGAAGAAAGCAGAAAAGGAGGAGAAACACTTAATCTTAAATCATTTATTGATGCAATCATTGATAATCTGGTATTTGTAAAAGAATACATCGAACAAACATCTGCAGATTATATACAAAATGCTATTTTACAATATCGTGCTTTATTAAGAGCAGATTTGATTAGAAAATTAGATGACGAAGATATAAAAACAAGAATTGCAGCAATCTTGTTTTTAAGAACTACAATTGTGCAAGAAGATGATCTTACAGAGATTATTAATGCTCTGCTTAAGAAAATTGAAGATAAATCATCTGAAGTAAAGATTACTGCAGCACAAGCTTTAGGAATTATTGCAGAGAATATTCCCGACAAAAGCAAGTTAGAGCCAGCCATCTTACCATTAATCACAGCATTAGGCGATAAAGATGAATCTGTAAGAAATCGTGCAGTACAAGCTTTAGTAAATATTGGCGAGCCAGCCATCTTACCATTAATCGCAGCATTAAGTGATGAAGATGCGAATGTAAGATTAGGTGCAGTACAAGTTTTAATTATTATAATACAAACTAAATATAAGAGAGGAATAATTTCAGAAATCTGGAAGTTAATATCTAGCGATATTTCAGATGATGAAAGATTAACATTAAGCAAAGAATTAGCAAAATTAGATGCAAAATATTTATCAATTGAATTAAGGATAAATATCAAGTTAGCAAGATATTTAAAGAATCATCCAGAGAACTTTAAAAGATTATTAAATCATACATTTAGAGAACAAATAAATGAATTAGCATATCATCTTAGTAGAGAACAAACAGTTCATCCAACAGAACACAGGTTGGAAGAAGATGAAAAAACTAATTTGTTTGATTTACTTTTTTCTAAAGACGATATAAGCAAGGAAAAAGCTATATTTGATGAATTCTTTAAGAACAATCCGCAAGATTATAGTGTTGATGTAGAAAGTTTAACAGAGCTTTTGAGTTATATGAATTTAGATGAAATTTCGCAGATGATAAAATTAATGAGGGATGATCCTAAATTAACAGTTGATGAAATATTCACTAAATTAGAGATAGCAGTTCAGCAAAAACATTCTGCAATGAACGCAGCAGATAGATTTAGATTAAATCAGCGTTTAAAATGGCTGATTCAAAACAGTTTTATTATAGAATCACAATTATCTACAATTAATGATATGCTTAGTTCAGATTCTTCTGTTATAATTAGTAATGAAGATTTAATTAAATTTCTTAAACAAATTGATAAAACAAAATCTTTAGAAGATTTACTAGATATATCAAAAAAATCTGGTATTTCATTAGAAAATATTTTACAATTTAAGATGGATACTATTTCAATATTAGCAAGAGAAGAGTTAATTATCTCAATTCTTCAGAACATTGCAAAAGTTGAAGAATCATTTAGAGATACATTATATAATATAGCTTTGCAGAACTTTGGATTTCTTTCAATAGAAAGCAGAAGAAGAGTTTATATGAATCTATTATTTAATCAAAACACAGATAATGCATATATTACTAACGCAATTTCACAAATTTTGACAGGAAACCAGATTAAGATTAAGAATGAATATCTTAATAAATTCTTTTTAGAAGAAAGTAATCTCTTGAGAGACTATTCAACAATAGTAGATTTATTTTCTACAATTCCGCAAGAACAAACAATAAGAGCAGATTATTTAAAGTCAAATAAAGAATTATTTAGTGGTTTAAGAAGCATTTATTCAAGAAAGAAATTCAAACAACAAAAGGGAGACGATGAATTTAATAATCGATTATTGACAGTTGAAGGAGAAATTGCTATAAAACAAAGTACAATAGAACAGATCCCTCATTTGTTTTATGAACATCTTCTAAGGAACACTTTTAATACAGAATTAGATAAATATGATACTGATTCAATTGATTACTTTAGAAGCATTGTTTCACGAGTTAAGATTGCAAAATTAAAGAATGATTTAAGGACAGTATTTTTAGTTTGGAATATTAAGACCCATACAGAAAGATCAAAGATATTTATCTCATTATTAACTTATCTTAAAAATAAATATGCTTTAGTTGAAGATGGAGAAGCAAAGTCAAATGAGATAATTATAGAACTTACAAAAAGACTAAGTGAATTAGAGCAAGTTTTAGATTCTCATATAAAAGCAACAAACAATGACTATAAAGATAGTGATGGAAAACTTTTAGCAGAGAATGCGCAACTTTTAGGATTATCTACAATTGTATTAAACAATTTAGCACAGAAAAAAGAAATAGAACAATCTTCAATAGATAAGATTTTAGAAATTAGAGGTAAATTAAGATCAGTTGATTTATTATTAACATTCAAAAAAGTTATTCAAGTAGAGAACGAAGAGGCAGTATTAAAAAAGCTTACAGAATTTACACAAACTCAAAAATTCAAGAGGAGAGATCATCAAAACAGAGATATGTTTCAATTAATAAGTTTATTTCTTGCAGCACAAGGTTCAGATAAGCATTTTTATGATGTTATGTTGAGAGCATTAATCCATGAAATAGATGGTAGTTTTGAAGATTGGAAATTTTCAAGCCCAGATTATATTGCAACATTAAATGAGATTATTGATATAGAACTTAAAAAACTTCCTGATGAACAGCGTGAAGCTTTTGCAAAGATTGATGGAGAATCTAATCTTGAGAAATTAGAAAATGCAGATCAAAGTATTGAAAGTTATACTGCAATTAAAGATAGGGTTGAAAGGATTAGAAACTGGGAAAGACAAATAATATATCCATTAAATTTAGGAGGAGATTTACATACAATAGAATACGTAACTAATTTCTTTGATTTGTTTAATATTGGTAATTACCCTGGTTCAACAGCATGTCAAAGCTGTGTTTATGGTAATTCACTTAATGCTGGATTATTAGGATATGTAAATAATGGTGCAATAACATCAGTTGCTTTAATGCATCCGAATGGATATGTTGAGACGAGAAGGATAATAAAATTAAGAATCATAGAGCGAGCAGATGGAGAGAAATTACCTGTTATTTATGTTGAAGAAAATACACAGTTTGGTTCAAGAGAATTAGAGAAGCTCTATAAAATATTAGAAATTCTCTCAGTAAAGACAGGATTACCAGTTGCATCTTCTATCAAAAGAACAACTAATGGAGAATCTTTTAAATTATATACATTTAAAGGAACAAGTGAGTGGGAGTATTCTGATACTTATGGAGGAAGATTACATCAAACAGAAAAGAAAGTAGAAAGACAAGCACATGCATCAATAGAACCAGTTCCTGAAAAAACAATACAAGAAATAGAGCAAGAAACAGGGCTTAATAAAGTAGAGCCAAATCTATCAGAGCTAACAAAAATTCAGTTCGACAAACTAGTCCGCAACGGAATCACAATCACATCAAATCCAGACAGTACAAAAACAGTTGATGTCCACATCTTAATAGATTTCACAGAAGAACAGCGAAAAGCAATCGATAAAGCAGTAAACGATTACATCGACGATTACGAAGGTTTAGTCGAAAGAATTAAAGAGTTGTTGACGAGAACAGATGACTTCACTTGTAAAATAGGAAGCTGCAGCGGCAAAGCACAATTACCATCAGCTGCATCAACAACAGCAGAAGTAGAGCTAGAAGAAGTTGTGATTGGTAGATTAGATAAATACACTCTGCCAGAAACAATCGAGCAAGGTCTTCCAGCCAAAGAAGGTCCTCCTGCTGAGATTAAACAATCTAAAAACATGTTTTCCAGATTATTCACAGCAGCAAAATCATTTATAAAGAATAAATTTGTAGATTCATATATTAAATCAAATAGATTAGAGAAAGTAATCTTTCTTGCAAGTTTAGCATCACCTATCCCATTTTTATCATTGATTCCTGCAGTATATATTGTCCTAAGATATACAAAAAGTAAGACTGAATCTCCTGCTCAATCCAACATAGAGAGTAACAATGAAAGGCAGCTTCCAACTCCAAATGAAGCAAATTTAGCAGCTGCAGCAGTTGCACCAACAACAACTGCTGCAGAAGCGCCTTTCTCTGTTTCTTCTGATGAAGAATTTCCTCAAACAATTTCAAGAAGGGATATTCTTAAATTCTTAGGTATTGGCGCAATCACAGCAGCTGTTCCATTATTACAGAGAACATTTAATTATTTCAAAAGAAAGTCAATATTAAGTGATATTGATGAAGCATATACTTTTATTACAGATGATAAAGCACTTTCTTCACTTCCATTATACCAGCAAATAAATCTATTTTTAGAACAATTAAAGCAGCAAGGAATTATTACAGAGAATGATAAGGTTAGTATTAGTATCCACAATCCTGAAACAGATACAACTTTAGTTAATCATAAATCTGATGATCAGCATTTATCTGGTTCAATAATTAAATTATTTATTATGGCAGCAGTTTTCAATAAACTCCAAACAGCTTCTCTTTCAGAAGAAGAAACAGCAGAAGTAAACTTTCATCTCAAGAAAATGATGGAAAACAGCAGCAATCAAAGCGCAGATTACTTAATCAATTTCGTTGGAGGATTAGAAGCAGTACAACAATTTATCAAAACAACTGAAATATTTACAGAAACAGAACTTTTAGAATACATTGCAGAATTAGACGGAAAAACATATAAAAATAAAACTTCAGCAGCAGACTTAACGATAATCCTGCAATTATTATATCAAAATAAACTTATCTCAGAAACTGCATCAGAAAGAATGCTTGATTTAATTGCAGGCTATAAAACAAGTGTCATCGAAGCGCAAGAATCAATTACAAAAAGAGATAGCGTAACTAAAATTGTAGGTAAAACAGGTCATGTCAATGGATTGTCAGCAGAAACAGCAATAATTTATTACAAAGATAAAGATGGTGCAATCAAACCATTTATTGTTTCAGTAATGATTGAAAACGATAATATGCGTTCAAATGATGAACAAACAGCAGCATGGCGTCAATACACAGATAAAATCATTGCAAAGATTGCATTACTTTCTGTAAATGCTCATGAACAAGATTTAACTGGAACTGAAGAAACACAAAAACTAACCAAATACAAATCAATCAAAACTGCATTGGAAAAAGAAGTTGGCAATCTCAATGGAGTATCATCTTGTATATCTGGTTCAATTAATTGTATAATTGTATTCACGTTTGAACAGAAAGAATCAGAAACAGAAGAAAATTATCAAGTAAAAGTAAAACAAACAAAAGAATTGATTGAATTGACAATAGAAGAAATAATCGCAAAACACGTAGGCATTGATTCAAATGATAAATCAATAACAACAAAAGTTTATTTCAATGAAGATGGTACAATTACAGTTGATGTTGAGCATGATTTTATTGGCGATATTAAACCTGAAGAAGTAACCAAAGAAATTGAAAGTGTTGTTGAAGCAAAGATTGAAGTGAATGTGGTGAGTGAAAGAGAATTCATTGAGTTAATTTTATCAAAAGAAATAGAACAGCTATCTGAAGATGAAATCAACTTTATCTTAAACCTAGACTTAGATGAATTAAAAAGAAGATTATCACCAAAAGTATTCAAGAAATTAAGTAAAGTTAATCAGAAGCTAAATAAACTGATAGATAATCAAGAAGAGATTGAATATGGACTTGGACCAAAAATTGAAGAGCAAGAATATTCAGTAATAACAAAAAAGATTCAATCTTTTCTGACTAACTACCATTCTAATATAGATCAAAGAGCTTATTCAGAGATTGGAATGGCATTTATTGTTGAGGGAAGTTTAGTTACAGGTTGGTCTCCTGAGAAAAATAGACCTTCTGATTCAGATCTATTTGGAAAAGAACATTTCTCAGATCTTGATCTGTTAATACTTGTTGATGATGCATATTGGGAATCTATCCCTGATCACATAAAACTTAAGAACCATGTTATAAGAACACTTGCTGTTGATATTGATAGTGTTTGGCTCATTGATTTTGGATTGAAAGAATTAATATTGCAGTTAGGTCAAATAAAAATTGCTGGCAAAGTCTCAAGAGAGATAAACATAGTCTTAATTCCAATGTCTGTTGAATCATTAAAAGTTTCAGATAGACATCTTATTTACCAGAACAAAATTGATGTTAGTCAACTTATTAACAAATACTCACCCTAACTAAGAATATCAAGTGCAGCAAACTTCGTGTCATTGAACACACTTTTTTAGTAAATCTGTATTATTCTATGAAAAAAAGTCTTGCAGACGTTTTAAATCATCTATTTCTTGCTCTTTAAATTCAGGCGCATATTCTAATACTAAATCTCCATTATATCCATTTGACTTCAAAACAGAAAGTAATCCTTGAACATTCATTTCTCCTTCTCTATATGGTAAGTCTTTTCTGTTACCTGATTTATTGCTTATTTGAACAACAAATAATTTCTGAAATATTCTTTCTACAAGATCAAAGAGGTCTGAATCTTGATTAAGATGTGAAACATCTAGTGTTAAGCCAACTTGAGGGGATGAAATATCCATAATCTGTTCTGGATAATTTAACCAACGATCATCAGTTACATCTAAATTTTCAAAAGCAAGTCTAACGCCTAAACAGGGAAAAACTTTATTTTTTTCAAAATATTCATTAATAACGGAAACAGTTCCTTTAGCTGGGTGTAATGTAATAGTATCAACCCCATAATTACCTCTTATATAAGCAATTACTCCAAGAAATTCATCTTTTTGCACATCTATATAAGGCGCATGAACTAATCTTACATCAATACCATCTTCTTTAAAATATTTTCGTAAGACTTTGTGTTCTATTTGATATAATTCTCTTTCTCTAGGTAAAAGTAAGTGAACAGATTCTCCTTTAAGATCATTAAATGTTTTATAATAATCGAGATCTAAACCAATTCTTCTATTAGCCAAAACTTTACTTTTTCTCCTTAAAGAAGGATTTGTTGCTATTGGATAAATAACATTACCTTTGCCATTAAATATAACGGCAATATCACTATTATTACCATCTACTGAGAAATTATATTTCACAAAATTAATGGTATTATCTTGTGAGTAAATAATTGTCTCTAATGCATTAGGTAATTTTCTATTTTGTATGCAATAACTACTGTCCATAAGCTCAGTATTCGTTAAGGGTATATAAATCTGGTCATTATCGGGTAGTAATATTTGAATTGAAAAGAAAGAATCAGAAACAAAAGAGATTATCAAGTAAGAGTAAAACAAACAAAAGAATTGATTGAATTAACAATTGAAGAAATCATAGCAAGACACGTAGGCATTGATCCGAGTGACAAATCAATAACAACAAAAATTTATTTCAATGAAGATGGTACAATTACAGTTGTGTTGAGCATGATTTGATTGGCGAGATTAAACCAGATGAAGTAACCAAAGAGATTGAAGAAGTTATTGAAGCAAAGATTGAAGTTAACGTGGTTAGTGATGATGATACAAAAGAAATTCTTAAACAACTTCTATCTGAAAAAGAGAGTGAAATTGATGAAAATCTTAAACATATTATTACACCATATACTAAGAAGAAGGATATCCTTCATTTCATTGCTGACTATAAAACATTAGAAGAAGAAGCAAAGCAAATAAATAATAATATATATAGAAGAATCAGATTGAAAAGAATCATGCTTGATAGTAAATTTGATGATCTAATTATAAATCCTTTCGTTGAAGTAAGTCATGATGATAGAGAAATAGCATCTAAGTTTCTCCCGAATCATAAACTTTCAGGATTAGAAACACTTGTAAAAATAATCGCAAATGGTAAACTATCATCTTCAAAGGCTCTAGGAATACTTCCACTTGAAGAAAGAGTAAAGCGTGGGCAAGAAGATTCTATTTTTATTTCTGCAGGTGCGCCTTATAGTCACCTAAAAATTATGAGAGAATCAGGAGACATGAATTTTAATAGACATAATCTTCCACTAATTGTTTTTACAAATGATCTTTACGAAAGATCTTCTTTTAAAGCAACACCAAGAGATAGTTTTTCTTATGATGATGAGATGGAAATAAGAGAATATACCTTAAGTCATGAAGATCTAGAGACATATATCAAACAAATGGTTGCAGATAACAAAGTTTTAGCTGAACAAAAACAATTTAGAATTAGATCAGATCGTATGAGTGAGTATGGTACTTTTTTCCCAGAAATAACAATTGATGGAGAAATCTCACTAAATGAAATGAAAATGATTATACTTACAAGAGATGACAAAGCAGCATTATTAAAAAATTTGTTTGAGAGTAATAATTTCAGGAATTTAATTGGTAAGAAAGTAAAGTCCATTACTGAGTTAGAAAATATCTTAACCGAAAAATTTGGTTTTAAACTAGTAATTCCAGATGACGAATTATCAGTTGACCAAATGTATTGGAGAATAATAGGATTTGATATACCAGAATACGCTGAAATATAAATCTAACTATCAATTATATGCTTATAAAATTGTTTCCCAATTAATCTTATATTTTGATTATTCTCCAAATGTTTTACCAAATATTCTGGTATCACATTAACTCCATTATAAACACCGCTTAATTGTCCAGCTACAAATGCAATAGTATCAGTATCTCCTCCTAAGTTAACAGCACGAGATACAGTATGTAAATAATTTTCGGGTGATTTTAAAAAGCAGAATAAAGCTGCAGATAATACATCAATACAACTCCCATTTGTTGATAATGTATAATTCTCTTCACCAGTTGATATGATTCTCTTTATAGCTATTAAGTTATTAATGAAGTCAGAATGTTTTTTACTTTTTGGATTCATTATAAATCTATCCATGATTGAAGTATCAATCAGATTATCATGTGAATAGACATTTTGTAATAAAGAGTAATAAATAAATGAGAAACGTACTGCATCATTATTATTATGTGTCATTCTAATTGCATCTTCCACTATTGTATCAAAATGAGGGTCGCCATACAATTGAAATAAAAAAGCCAGTGGACTTGTACGTGTTAAACAGCCACTTCCTAAAGAATCATCTCCTGAATGTTTATAAGAAACTTTTTTATCTAATTTATTTAATGCTGACCATGTTACAGAACCAACACCACGTAATTCATCTGATTTATGCATTAAAAGGTATTCCTGAACAAAGTTATTAACATCAAATCTATTATAATTTACAATCGCTTTTGTCGTTGCAAGCATTAATTGGGTATCATCAGTATATTGTCCAGGTAATAAACCACGAATTCTCGTTCTTTCATCGGCTTTTAGAAAATAGTGTATAGAGCCATATCTATTATTAATTTCTTCTTTTGATAAACCTTCAACAGGCATACCTAATGCATCACCAATAGCTCCGCCTAAGAAAAAACCGATTATTTTTTCTAAATTACGAGTCATTTCCATAATAAACAAAGTGATTGTTGCGAGTATATAAATCTTTCGGAAATGTTGTCCCTATGTGATGAATAATCTATGTATATCATATAAATTGAAGAGCTCTACCAATTATCAGAAACAAGATTCATTGCAGATGAAGATGTATTGGATTTAAGAAAACAAAGCAAGAGAGCAGAAGACAAATATTATAATACACAAAAACTGCGAATAGTCAAAGAGCGAATGAGTTCATTAATAGAAAGAACCTCAAATTATAACAAAATCAAAGATATTCTGAAACCATACGAATTAAAGTTGGTATCAACTCAATTTGCACCAATTAAACAAAGTCTTTGATCCAAATAATGCAGATTATGGTTCAAAAAGAAAAGTATATGATGGAACATAAATTAAATGTCTTGCCGTAACTAGATCGATTATATTTCTTTCAAATAGAAAAATTGAGTTTTCATAAATAAAATCTGACTTATTCTTCCTTTGGTTTTTTGAAGGTCTTTTTTCAGGTTTTCTATCAAACATTCTTAAATCTATTTCACCATTAACTAATTTTAGTCCTTGCCAGATTGCTTCAACAGAATGTGAAAATAAGTTAGGAAAACCAGGAACAGGAATGTGGTAATTCTCTTGATAATGAAATGGATTTAGAAAAGCATATCCTTTTTTTGATGCTGCATTGTATAAAACTATTTTTCCATCTCCTCTATTCCTCAATTGTCTAGCTTCTTCTTGAGTAATAAACATTGCAAGATTGCTTGAAGGTTTAATATCCTTAAAATTTCCACTCATATTATCACTTTTTATTAGGAGAGATAGACTATTTATAAATTTTATTATTTATAAGTGACAAACAGAACTGCGTGAAGAAAACAAACTGTCTTAAAAAACGAATGTGTTTAAATATAAGTTAATTCTTAAACATTTCAATAAAGATTCTGTGAATTGGATGTTTTGTTAGAAAAACAAGGAATTTTGCAAAAAGAAGAAAATTAATTATTAATCAATTGCATATTACACAAACAAATCATAATTTGATAGAACATAAAGCAGGAACAACTCCTGCATGCTTATTTGTAAAGTAGAGCTGATATATTTTCCATTCCTTGTAATGCAACTTTATATAATTTTTGTGTAATTTCATTTAAATATTGATAATTCTCAAGACCAACTTTAAATCGCATTGGTATGTTATTTATTCCCAAATATGCTCCTGACATGAAACCAGTAATTGCTGCTATACTATCTGAATCATAAGAATTATTAACAGCAGTTAATACCGCTTTTTCAAAATCATCTCTATGTTTAAGAAAGCAATAAAGAGCTGTTTGGACTGTATCAAGCATATATCCTGTTGTTTGTAGATGAGAAAACGCAATACTTTCACTTTCACCAATAATCTCTTTAAGTTTAATTATTCTCTTTTTCATAGTGTCTATTTCATTGTCTTCAAAGCAAAGAGCAGAAAGCCCATCAAGAAAATCTTCATTACTTTTATTTGAAAAATAATCTGGTTCTTTTATAAGTGTTCTAATTACATATAAAACAACTTTCGTACCATCTATTGCTTTAGGATCAGCATGCGTGATTATTGGAGTATAAAAAATATAATCAGAAAGTTCATTCAATGATGCATATAAACTATACAATGCTACTGGAGCTACACGTGTTGCTGGACCATTTCCAGCACCATCTTTAATCCCACTATCTTTCCAAGAAACACCTCTAGATAATTGTTTTAATGAGTTTCTTGTTGTTCTTCCCAATAATCGTAATTGTCCCTCTTTATAAGCACTAGTGAATCTGGATGCAATGTCTGAAAAGTCAACGCAACATTTCTCAACAATTGATTCTATTGTTAAAATTGTTAGTTGCGTATCATCAGTATAATAACCTCGTCTTAAACCATTTTTTTTTGCTAATGAACCTGGGAAAGGCAACATAAATTGTGTTACTTGTCTATATTCATCTGTCCTATCTATAGGCATTATTCCCTCAACAGGCATTCCTAACGCATCACCTATTGCTCCTCCTATGATACAACCTAAGAATTTTGAGTTCAATTGGTTATTTTCAATCATAATTACAAAAAGAATAATTATCAATTTATAAATTTTGTCTTTTGTAAGTAATAAAAAATAGTCATTGTCCTAAGATATGGATTATTTACAAAAAGTCAGACTGAATCTCCTGCTCAATCCAACATAGAGAGTAACATGGAGAATTGCATTTCTTTCTGAAACAAAGAATACTCATCATAGGCACGCACTTGGAACAATAATCTCTGAAGAAAACACAGAAATAGGCAAAGCTATGTATATGATTCTTTCTTCGATAAACCTATTGGCAAATGGATAGATAGAATTAATTTATTAGGTGTTGGAAATCCTATCTAATAACATCTTTTGCTATTTTTAGCCCAGTTCGATTTCTTTGATATTCTGTCGATGTAATTTTATATAGAAATTTAACAGGGTCAAAATCAACAAATTCAAAAGATTGTAATAGATGTTTATACATTATTGCAAGTTTTACAGCTAAATTAATTTGATATTCAATTTTCATATCTTGATTATCCTTACTATAACCAGAAAAGTCAATGGATTCTAATTCTTTTTTAAGAATTGACAGATGTTGATATCTATTAACTTCAGTATTATTTAATCTTTCTTTATGTTTCTGATAACTCTGAATTAATTTATCAATAAACAAAATGTCATTGCTTACATATCCCTCCATCCATGAAAATGACATGTGTATAGTAAAGAATTCAGAGAGTTGGTCAATACAAATAGATTTCAATCTTTCGTAAATTTTTCTTTCATCATAAATAATGTTATCAATTGTTACCTTTAACATTAGTATCACCTAAAATCTCAATAATCTCAAACCATTTCTTCATTGATGGAACATCTGTAGGAGATTTCATCATTGTTTGCAATCCAATTACTTTTATGTTGTGATATTCTATCGAAATAGAAATATCATGATGACCAAAAAAATGATAGCGTGGTGATTTTATATCAAGGATTCTTCTAAATTCTTCAACAACATTTACACTACCAAGTAATTTAAGAGTTTCTGTAAGTGCAGGAGCTTGATGCGTAAGCAAAATATCTAATCGTTGCTGATAATTTATAACAGTAGCTACATCTTCTAAAGTAAAATTTCTCCTTCTATTGCCTTTTAATCGTGGGTCATCTTTTTGAAGAGTATATCTTTGTTGAGAATAAACTCCACCAACAACAGCAACAGAAATACCTAATACATTATGTATCCTCCCATTAGATAAATAATATAAATTTTCAGCAATTTGTAGGTTGCTTTCAAATCTTCCAATTAAATCAAAATCTTCATGATTACCATGAATAAAATAAGTTGGAATAGGAACTTTTTGTTTTCCGGAATAAAAAGCAGCAAATTCATTTACCCAACCTCTTTTTTTTGTTGCTTTATCCAAATTTTCATCAGAAATAAACGCTCCAAAATCACCTACCTGTAAAATTACATCATGTGTTTATCTATCAAAGAAGCATACATCATATCTAAATGCCCCTCAATATCTCCAACTACAGCAATACGCACCATTATCTGAAGGTATCACACCACCTATTTAAATATTACTAGTTAGTTATGACAAATGAGCCTTAACATAGCTACAATCATATTTACAATTGAGAAGAAGGTATCAGAAACAGAACAACAATATCAAGAGAGAGTTAAACAAACAAAAGAATTGATGAGAGAGATTTAAGAAAAATTGTCCGTGAAAATTTCAAGAAAAAAGACAAAACAAAAATCAAGCAAAAGATTGCCAGTGCCAGAGAAGAGCTTTAGCAAAATAATCTTGAGAAAGTTTCTTTGTCTGATCCAGAATGTCGCATGATGCAGAGAATATCAAATTTGCTCTCGACAACGAAATTAATCTCTATGTGCCTTTTTACTTTCGTGAACGATTGTGGATGAAAGAAAAAAAGAACACTAACGAAAGCAGAAAAATTTATTCTTTGAGAACAATTCCAGTTGAACCAGTATACGGACACATGAAACAAAACCTAGGATTTAGAGAATTTTTGCTTAGAGGACTTGAAAAAGTAAAAATTGAGATGAATTTGATATCAATTGCTCACAATTTAGGGAAAATACATCGAATGATGAGAAAAAATAAAGAAATATGGTATGGGGAAAAGTTTCTCATATTTTACTTTATTCAGAAATTTCTGTGTTTACGAAATTTAATTGTGGGACGGCTTCGCCTGTTATACGTAGAGAGCCTTTGATGGCGAACGGAGTTTTTTTGTCATCGAAAATGCTGTTACTGACGTAGTTTTTACTTTCTTAATTGATATAATTTCCTGCGTAGCAGACTAAGTTATGGGGGTTCCATTTTATCGTTTAAGTTTAAGGTGAAAATGGTGGGCATCTAGAATGGATAGTAGTTAAGTTTATGTTCTTGGTGAATGAGTAAAGTGTCGTAATCTCTTATGATCTCCGAGAAATTGTTCCGAATTTCTAATAAAATATTGTGCAGTTGTTCGTCGTCTTTAATTTCAAATTCTAATTCTACATCCCACGAGCCAACAAGTTTTAAGTATTGTATCCCGTAAAGATGAGAAGCAATATAAGTGATAAGCTGTTTTTCTTTTTCAGGAGTTAGGGAATGAAGACGAAGAATTATTTTGTATAGTTTATGATTAATTTTGTCAAGATTAATTAAAATTCGATATTGGGAAATAATATTATCTTTGGTTAATTTTCTCATTCTGTAACTTATTACATCTCTGGTTAAGTTTAATTTGTCAATCATTTCCAAAATTGCCAGGCGGGCATTTGTTGAAAGAGTTCTAAGAATTTTCTTGTCAATATCATCTAATTCATAATGCCCTATTTTTCCGCCATAAGAAAACTTCTTTTTCTCTTTTTTCTCAGTTAGATATGCTTTTGTAAAAACTGAGCTTATTTGAGTAATCAAAACATCTTTTTCTAATACAAAAAGTCCGTATTGATTAATAAAATTGCCCAATATTTCTCCGAAATCATTAATATCTTTAGC
>JAGVYW010000037.1 GCA_018303075.1 Candidatus Woesearchaeota archaeon
GTGTATTTTTCCTAAATTGTGCGCAATTGATAACAGATTCATCTCCATTTTGACTTTTTCCAAGCCGCGTAAAAGAAATTCTCTAAATCCTAAGTTTTGCTTCATGTGTCCGTATACTGGTTCAACTGTAATTTTTCTCAAAGAATAAATTTTTCTGCTTTCGTTAGTGTTCATTTTTTCTTTCATCCACAATCGTTCACGAAAGTAAAAAGGCACATCTTTTTTCCTCTTTATTTCTTTATTGTAAAAACTAATAACTCTTTTCCCATTTCTTCAACTTCATCTTCTATTATTATCTTTTCTTTTTTAATTGCTGTAATTTTTCTTGGCATAGTACATACATGTAAACACAAACTTTATAAATGTTTCGATTTTATAATGTAGAACGGAGGCTTTCCATGAAAATAACAACTAAAGAAGTTAGAAATGTTACATCATGCTCTCACGTCCTTATGGCATAATGCTTATTGGATTGGCTGATGGAATTCTGTCGTCATTATGTTTAAAAGAGGGCAATCTGGAAGCGGCGCAGCAGCGTTAGTTCTATTAATTGGAGGATTAATACTTCTTTATCTTTTATTAGTGCCTCCTGATCTAAGAGATGCATTATTAAATGATAAACCATTGCCTGAAAGTTCTGGAACAACTACTAATGTATATGGCAGTCAGACTAATTCAAATCTTCCAAAATCCATCAATAAGTCAGTATTATCTGAGGTACCTGGAAGAATTGATTATCTTAAACAATCAGATGTTGAACATCCATTGTCAGCTGTTAACTTATATACAACTACAAATGCACAGGTAATTGCTAAAGAATCTACTCTATATGTAAAAAATGGAGTATTTGATAAATTGTTTAGAAACTTTACTTTTTCATTAGATGATGTGCAAAATACAGAAAATGTGCTGCTGTCTTTTTCAATGCAAAGTGGAGCAGGAAGATTATTTATCTATCTAAATAATAATCTTATCTTCGATGGGTTTCCTGATGCATATACAACAATAGAATTAGATAAAGATAGGTTAAATGCACAGAATAATATTTTGTTTGGTGTAAGTGCAGTTGGCTGGAGATTCTGGACGACAAATGAGTTTCAATTGAAAGATGTTAAGATAACAGGGGATATTACTGATATCAGTCAGCAATTAAGCAAAAATACGTTTTCTGTTGCTGATGCAGAAAAATTTAATATGGAAAAAGCAACACTGCGTTTTTTCCCTGACTGTACACCAAGTCAAGTTGGAAGATTAAAGGTTAATATTAATAATGAAAATGTATACAATGCTATTCCTGATTGTAATCAAGTCAATATAATTGAATTTTCAACTGATGCAATCTCTGCTGGCAATAATCTTGTCACATTTAAAACAGAAAAAGGATTTTATTCAATCTATCAAATTCTTGTAAAAACAGAGTTGAAAAAGCAAGTTTTCCCAACTTATTACTTTGAAATGGACAAACGATTGTTTAATTCTGTAGAAGAAGAGGAAACAGTAAAATGCGGTGAGATTGATGGATATTGTCCAAATAATTGCGATGAGGATTATGATAAAGACTGCTGTTTTGAAACAGGAAGCAATTATTGGTGTGATATTGCAACAGCTGATGAAGGAGATAGGTGTGCAAGCATCATTAACAGCAACCAATGCAGTAGATGTTCTTCTGTATATGAAGACGATAATAATGAACCTGCGCCTTTATGTGAAGGAGCATGCGGGGATGATAGCGACGGAGCTTGTCCTGCTGGATGTAGTGAAGATTATGATAAAGACTGCTGTTTTGAAGTAAGTGAATATAATTATTGGTGTGATGATGTTCCAGTATATGGCATCAATGATGTATGTAAATCCTCTTTATCACAAGCGCAATGCAATGATTGCGCAGAAGGGTATGAAACAGAAAAAGGAAGCTTTACCTGCGAACAAGAAGAAAAGGATTTTATTGCAGCACTTCGTGATGATTTTGATGTTGTTTTAACTTTGAAATTTCTCGATGATGGAGAGAAAAAAGCTGCTAAAGTATTTGTAAATGGGCATAAGTTCTCAGTGAGCACTGCTAAAGAAATATACAGCAGAAATATTGATGATTTTGTTGAAGAAGATAGCAATGTTATCAAGATTGAGCCAGAATCAAGCTCTTTGGATATACGAAAGCTTGAAGTGAAAGTTGAGAAAAGTAAATAAGTATTTTCTGAGTGAACGAAGTGAACTCGAAAATACTTATTCCAACATCTTTATATACTACTAAATTTATAAATCACTTGTGTTAGTTGTAGCTATACTAATTCAATAAAAAGTGGTGTATATGGGATTTAAGAATTGGGCAAAAGATAAAAAGGAGAAAGCTGGCAAATGGATTAAAGAGAAAAAAGAGTACTATTCTTTAGAAGAACGTATGAAACGAAAGTTTGCAAAGCAAGATTTAAAGGATGCTGAAAAAAAAGCAAATGCTGGAAAACCAAAAGAACCAGGAAGATTAAAAAAAGCTGGATTGGGTATTTTAGCAGCAGGAGGAGCAGCACTTGCCTGGATTAGAAGCAAAAATAAAACAAAGATAGATATGGGTTATCATAGGTCATCTGGTTTTTCAGTTAATTGGATGATTGGGTTAGCAATACTTTATTATCTTGCAATCTATGTTGTGATGCCTGTAACTGATTATTACATAAGATTTAGCTATAATGTTATTCTTATCACATTAATCTGGGTTACTGTACTTGATGAATCTGAAAAGAATGGTGATACATTACGAAAATTGCTTTTTATTGGTGTATTTGGTGAAATTATTGTTCCATTGTTGTTAAACAAATATCTTCCTGATTTTGCATTTGTTGTTTATCTATTGCCTTGGTGGTTGTATTATGCTGTTTTACAAAGAGGAAAAGGTACAACTGGTTTTTCAAAGATATGCTATTTTATTTTGATATTGTATTTGATAGGTTCAATGTTTTTATTGCTTCCATTGCTACTTGGTATTGGCACTTCAGGTGGATTGGGATCTGGATTATTATTTGGCGGTGATGGTGGAGGATTGCTTGGGCCAGGTGGAGCAGACGGTCAAGGAGGGTTAGGTGTTGGTGGAGAGAATCCATTAAGTCCATTAGGAAAAGTGCTTGGTACAGAGGATACGGTGATTGGTTCTGAACAGCAGAAGGATCAAGCAAAAAAGATATATCAGGCAGCATTTCAATGGTGGCTGCAGCAATTAGTATTGATTAAAAATACTATATTTAATGTTGAAAATTTTACAAAACGAAGGATAAATGAAGCAACAGGTGCTGAATATTATACTGGAAAGGTTGAAGAAAATAAAAATCTGCCATTAGGGGTGTATTTAATAAATGTAAAGCCAACTGATACTGAATTTGATTATGATGAACAATATGCTAGTGTGTATGGTACAATACAAACAAGAACTTTAGATGATCCTGTTACAATCAAACCAGAATGTTATGCTGGCAGTAAAGAATATACGGGTAGTTCAGACAAGTTAATGTTTGTTCCTGGTTATGTAAAACCAAGCAACCATTTTACTGTGTATGATCTTGATGAAGAAGATGTTGATTGTAATATTCCAATTTCAGCTGCTACACAAGGATTATTAACAATGCAGCAAGGAGGAGGAAGCTATAAGGTTACCATGGCAGCTGAGTTTAATTATGAAACAATTGCATATCTTAAAACATATTTTATTGATGAAGGTCGATTGCAAAGCATGAGAAGAGCAAATCTTGATCCATTTGTTGTGTTTGCTATCAAAGATAAACAACCTACTGCAGTATTTACACCAGGGCCTGTAAAATTAGGTGTTGGAAGCAAGAAACCACCAATTGGCGTTTCAAATGGACAGAGTGGAGCTGAAGATACAGGATTTAGACTTGGTGTAACTGTTGATAATAATCTTGGTTGGAAAGGTAAGATAAAAAAAATCAATGAGCTTGTAATCTATCCGCCAGTTGGTGTTTCTTTAGATTTAGCTAGTTGTACGCATACATTTGTACAATACACTATTGAAAGCTGTAAAAAGAATTATATTGATCAAATTACTGTAAATAGTTTGTTTAAGACAAAAGCATTGCAAGAATGTATTGATGATAATACACAAACTAAAAAGGATAAATCTGCAGATTCTAATCAAGGTATTAGTCAATGTATTCAACAGATTTGTGAAGATGAGTTTAAAGTAGAGGATAAGACTGTTGAAGCATATTCGTTAGCTGTTAATGAGCTGTCATCTGTTGTTTTAGAGGATATAAAGAATTATAAAACATTCGGGTGCAGAGCAATTGTCAAAGATCGTGATGCTGTGTTAGGAGATACACCAATAAGTGTAAGATATATCAAAGCAAAAGTAAAATATACTTATGTTGTCGAGCAAGCAACAAGTGTTACAATCAAACAAAAGCAAAAAACAACACTTCCAGGAAGTGTATCATCCCAAACAGTAGGTAAAATGACAGTTGCAGAGACAAAAATTGCTGGATTTAATGCAGCATTCCAAGGAGATCTAGATGGTTTTAAGATAAATGGCGCACTTATTTTATCAGAATTAGGAAATGAAATCAATAAAAATGAAATGTTGTATGAATTAGATAAGACGAAAAAAGCACAATTTACTTATTATGATTTTGATGGAGATAAAAAATCTGATATCATTACTATTTCAGAACTTAATCAGTTAAATCAATATGAACCAAGGTATATGCTAGTCCAAAAAGAAAATAAAACGTATGATGCAATAATAAAGAAGTTTGATGGTTTGTTAACACAGCAAGATGTTGTTGAAATGCAAGGTAGTTTGAAGATAATCAAAAAATAGTAGTGTTCGCTTTGCTCACACTATCTTTTTTGATAATACAGAAAAAAAACACGAGGAGTTGTTGAGATGAAAAAAACAGCAGTAATTCCATTGAAAAGCTTTATATTTTTTATCTTATTTATAATCCAATTACTTTTTCTTGCTGGATGTTCTGATACTGGAAAATCAGCAGAATCTGATAAGAATTTTCGTCGTGGAACTAATGGATTGGATTTTGAGATACATGGTGTATTAGAAAAGATGTATGAAGGCACAAATTTTCAGGCAATTGTGCAGTTGTTTAATAAAGGTGCATATGATATCAGTGAAGCATATGTTGTTGTAACATTGGAAAAGGATTATATGGGATTTGGAAGTGGTTCACAATCATTGCAAGAGGTGCCTGTCAAGCTAAATGGAAAATCTGTATTAAATCCTTCAGGAGATTTCCAGTTTCTTAAATATAATATACAAACAAAGAATGTTGATAAAACTTCTCAGTATCATAATTCTGTTGTTACAATTACTGCATGTTATAAATATATGACTTATGTTATAACAGAAGTATGCATTGACCCTCATCTTTATGATCTGGCACCAACAATAAAAGCATGCGAAGTTAAAGATTTAAGCTTAGGCGATCAAGGTGCGCCTGTTGCAATCGAGAAAATAGAGGTAAAAATGCTTCCTAGCGGTGAAAATTATGTCAAACCACAGTTCATCATTCATATCAAGAATAAAGGCAATGGCAATGTGATCAATTTTAAAGAAGAAAATGGTGGTATCAAAAATATCTGTACACAGGAAGAATTACAATACAGTAATTGGAATCTGCTGCAATTGACAAAAATAGCTTTTAGCAATGAAAAATTCATCTATAATGTTAATAATAAAGGAAAGAATACAATGGAATGTGTTCCTGATCCAAAAGATAAATTGCTAAGGCTGCGTGATGGTGAAGCAACAATACGATGCACTGCTGTAGAAGGCATTGATAAACAAGAATCTGCATATGTCACACAATTATTTATTCAATTGGATTATGGCTATACTGTTTCAAAATCAGAACAAATTAGAATTGAAAGGCAATTGTTGTATTAAATATTTCTGCGAACTAAAGTTCAGCAGAAATATTATGTTATTTTCATAGCGAATTGAATATTGAAGAACATGGCGAATTTATGGAACAAAGACAAAAGAAATATATCATGCGATTATTGTTGTTATTAACTATTAGTTTATTGCTAGTTATCTCAGGATGTTCAGGTGATGGAACTTCTGGGCAATATGAAAAGGTTTATACAGGAGAAGAAGGAATTGTTCTTACATTTCTTCCAGATTCTCCAAAGAATGTATATACACAAGATGAATCAATCAATCTTCAGATAGAAGTCAGTAATAATGGAAGATATGATTATCCAGAAGGTGCTGTGTTTATCGATGGATTTGATAAGCAAGCAGTATTTTTTTCCTCAACAAAAAAACAACTGCCTCCATTAAATGGTAAATCACTGAGTAATCCCAAGGGAGATGTTGTATTTTTACAATTCGAGGAATCACAAGGAGTAAAAGTGCCTTATGGTGATAGTTATAAAGCTGTTTTGCAAGCAACAAGTTGTTATCATTATCAAACATATGCAACAACTAATGCATGTATCATTCCAGATATTAATGATATCAACAAAGGAAAAACAACTTGTTCACCTCAGACAAAAAAGCTTCAGACTCAAGCTGCTCCTGTTGCAGTGACGCAAGTTGAGGAAAGAATAACACGAGATTTAGTACAGTTTATTATTACAATTGAAAACATAGGAGATGGAAGAATAATATCTTTTGATAAACTTCATAAATGTCCTTATGAGTTAGAACCAAAAGAGGTAGATATAGTATATTTAACTGCGCAAATAGATACTCTTGGCGAAGCAGATTGTGGTGAGAATATAGTGCAGCTTTTTAATAAGAAAGGTGTTATAATCTGTAAATTTATAACTAGACCAGAGATCTCAAGCTATGAAACACTATTACAAATTACATTAGATTATGGTTATTCATCAGTTATTAAAAAGGATATACAATTCATTAATCCTGCGTTTACTGGTGAAGAAATAGATGAACAAGCAAAAACTATTTAAATTACTAGATGCATAAAAACTAAAAGAGGTGTATAGGGTATGGTTATTAAAAAAATAGTATTGTCTTTATTTCTTGTAGTTCTTCTTATTATTACTGCTTGTTCAAGCGGAAAAGATACTAAATCTGTTGAATCTCCTTATTTTGGGGGAAGTCAAGGATTAATTGCTATTGTTGAAGATATTGGTCTTGTTAACACACAAACACAAAAGCAGGAAGTATTTGAGGACGAAAGTTTTCCAATCTCTGTGCTGATGAATAATAAAGGTGAATATACAATTCCAGCAAACTCTGTGAAATTATCTGTGAAAGGAATCTCCCCTTCTGATTTTACAGGTATTGATTTTTTCAAAACAAATACAAAAGATATTGATAAAATGTCAGAAGCATTAAAAGATGGCGGAGAAGAATCAGTATTCTTCGGCGATGCACAGTACAAAGGAGTTGTTGGAACATTTTATGACGCAAATGTGTTTGTTGAATATATTTATCCATATGAATCATATATTGCAATTCCACGCGTATGTTATAAAGGAGATCCTAAAGATAAAGGAATTTGTGAGTTAGATGAAGTAAAGCCAGCATTTATTTCAGCTGGACCAATTGGTTTAGGTACTGTTGTTCAAAGACCAGCTGGAAAAGGAAGAATTACTTTAGAGATTCCTATCCGCAACTTAGGTGCTACACAAGATGGAAAAGTAAAAGCATATGATTTTGATGATTTTACTCCATTGTATGATCAAGTTGCATTCCAAGTGCAAACAGCAGGATGGACATGTACTGCAAGAGGTAATCCTAATGTTGCAAGAATGGTTAAAAACAGCGATGTTGTGATATTATGCAGATATGACAATATTGGTGAAAAAGAAATCTTTACTTCGCAGGTTGATATCAAATTGACTTATTTTTACAAGGATTTTACGACGACTAAGATTAGGATTAGAGAGAATTTGAAGTGAAATAATTTTGTGAACCTATAATTTTGCGAACTTCGTTCAGCAAAATTATCTTTTGGGAATATACTTTGGTTTTTGGTTTGTGTATTTTTATTTTATGCGGATTTTATCATTGAAGTTATTTCTCTAAAGAACATAACGTAAACTGTGCCAGCAAAGCTTCTAACTGTATATATTCATCACTGCTTTCTACCATTCTAAATTCAATCAACGTTTTTAAGAAAAACCTTGACCAAAAACATAGCAAGCACAACATTTTAGAGATTAAAATGTTGTGCGAATAAATGGAGCTTCGCTCTTTCTTACTTATCTAAAGAACATAACGTAAACTGTGCCAGTAAAGCTTCCAACTGTATATATTCATCACTGCCTTCTACCATTCTAAATTCAATCAACGTTTTTAAGAAAAACCTTGACCAAAAACACAGCAAGCACAACATTTTAGAGATTAAAATGTTGTGCGAATAAATGGCGCTTCGCTCTTTCTTACTTATCTAAAGAACATAACGTAAACTGTGCCAGTAAAGCTTCCAACTGTACATATTCATCAGAACCTTCTACCATTCTAAATTCGATCTCACCACATTTGTCGATAAGTTCTACTTTCTTTTTGTCAGAAACAGACAAATTCCAGACTTCTTTTTGGATTTGTTTGATGATGTCTAATCCTGATAATCCATAGTTTAACATAACGTCAAGCAATTTGTTTCTGGCGTCTATAAATTTGTTTTGGATTGCTAACTGCAAGATTGTGAGAACTTCTTTAGGTCTTGCAACTGAAGCCATTGAAAAGATTAATTCTTCATTAATATCTTTTGCAATTGCTGCACAAGCTTGTAGAATATTTTCAACCCTCCTGCAATCACCATCACAGATTGAAAATAAAGCTTGCTTTGCATTATCTTCCATTGTTAATGATTCTTTTTTGCAGATGTTTTCTATAATCTGAAATACATCATTTTTTTCTAATGGACGAAAACGGAAGATTGTACATCTGCTTTGAATTGGATCAATTATCTTTGATGAATAATTGTTTGAGAGAATAAATCGTGTTGTGTGAGTGTAATTTTCCATTGTTCTTCTTAGAGCTTGCTGTGCTTCTCGTGTTAAAGCATCACTTTCGTCCAGAAATATTATCTTGAAAGGAACATCACCAATTGCTTTTGTTCGAGCAAAGTCTTTTACTTTGACTCTAACAACGTCTATGCCTCTTTCATCGCTAGCGTTTAGTTCTAAGAAATTTTGTTTCCAATTTTCACCAAACAATTGTTTTGCAATCACAATTGCTAATGTTGATTTTCCAGTGCCTGCTGGACCAGTAAACATTAAATGAGGCATATTTCGCTGTCTGATAAATGCTTTGAGTTTTTCAACAATCTCTTTCTGGCCTTTAACTTCTTCAAATGTAGATGGACGGTATTTTTCTATCCATATTGCAGTATCATGAGGCTGGGGCTGCTGCTCTTCTGAGGATTCTTCCATTAAGTTGGAATTTTTGGAAGGTTTAAATAGTTATTTATTTTAAAGTATTTGTGAGTTCGTTTCACTCACTAAGCAAATACTATGACTCTGAAATTCGGACAAAAGTTAACTGCGATACATTCATTTATCTCTTTGCTCTAAAGAATCTGATCATCAGCCAAAGCAGCAATCCAGCAATAACATATGGCACTACTACAAACAACAATGATAACAAGCTGTTCACACTTCCCACTAATTTTCTGACTAATTCTGGGAACTTGACAAAGACAATGTTCTGGTATTGCGATTGTTTTTCTGTCATTGAAAAGTAAATTGTTGAGTATTGAACTTGCTTGCCTTTGTTTTTCAAAGCATCTTCATAATATTTGATTGTTCGTTCTTGATTAAAGATTCTGTCAGTTATCTCTAATTTTTCTTGAGTTGTTTTTGCGTTATCATATAATTCTTGGAATTTTGCTAAACGCTGCTTTTCTGCTGTTAATTCTATTTCTATGTTTTTTGTTTCTGCTGTAATATCTTGTGCATTTTCATTAAATGATTGTACTTCCCCAATTTCTTTTAATTGTGTGATAATAGCAGAGTATTTTGAAGCTTCTACTTTAATCTGATAACTGCCATAATAAGAAAGATATGTTTCAGAATCTTGTTTGTTAACATTTTCATTCAATAAATAAGAATCAGTTGTAGTGATGATTGCTTTTAATCTTGCTTCATTTTCTTTAAATGTATTTTGTTCTAATTCTGTGTTTAAAGAAACTGTTTTTGTTATCAAACGATTTTGCTCCAGAAGAGCAAAATCGTTGTTCATCATTTGACCTGGATAATAGCCAGCGCTTGTAGATTTGTACATCATTGCATTTGGAGCCATTGCTGCAGATTCGTAATCACCATAACTTGCTCCAATTGAAAATGTTTTTGACATTGATGCTGGTTTGATAAAGAAAATTGCGCCAAGTAATACTATAATAATTACTAAAATTAACCAGTTCTCTTTTATTTTGTTTAATTGTTCTTTTATTGCCATAAAAAACTCACTCCGTTCATTTTTTATCAATCAGGGTTATAATTCATTACGAATTATATTAATTATAATTAATCATACAGATATAAGTAGTTTTTGGAATTATTAGGTGGATACCTCATTTTACTTCTATTTACATATTAAACTACTCTGAGTATTTCAAGCATTTCTTTCATTTTTATTATTTTTATATTATCATCTTGATCTTCTTTCACAAAATCAATTCTCACAGTATGTATTACTAAAGTACTTGTGGTTAATAATTGCTTTATTGTTTTATCTATCAGTTCATAAGAATATCCAAACTTTTCTCTTGAAAGAACATCTCTTAATTCTAAAAGAATTTGTGGTGATAGTATTAATTCAACTTCTTTGTTATGTGCTTTATTCAATAATTGAAATTCGTTTCCAGAGAAAAGAATTGCAGAAATCAACGTATTTGTGTCAATGTAATCTTCGTTATCTCAATATGCATTGTTCTCATCATAATAAGATTAGTAAGATTAATCATATATAAAAATGTTTCTAAAAAAATATTAAAAACATACCGAGAATAATAACATTTATATAGTAGTTTTCGTGTGATGAAAAGTAGCTTTTAAAATAAATCAGGTGTTTACTATATGCCAAAAGGAAAAACAGTAGGAATTATCTCTATAAAAGGAGGAGTTGGTAAAACAACGACAGTAAGCAATCTTGCTGCTTCACTTGCGAATGATTTTGGCAAAAAAGTACTTGTAATCGATGCAAATTTCTCTGCACCAAATATTGGGTTTTATCTTGGTCTAAAAGAGCCAAAGTTTACTATCCAAGATATACTTTCTGATAAAGTGCCAGCGTCAGAGGCAATCTATAAACATGAGCTTGGTTTTCATGTAATTCCTTCTACTATAATGCAGTCAAAAATCAATCCATTTGACCTTAAAAAGAAGATTGCGCATCTGAAAGAGTATTATGATATCATATTGTTGGATTCTTCACCTAATCTAAATGATGAAATATTGGCTACAATGGTGGCAAGTGATGAATTATATGCAGTAACTTCTCCTGATATGCCAACATTGGCTTGTACAATGCATGCTGTAAAGATGGCAAAACAGAAAAACAGCAAGATAAAAGGGATTATTCTAAACAAGGTAAGAAATAAAAGGTTTGAAATAAAAATAGGGGATGTTGAAAATGCTACGGGAGTACCTGTATTAGCATTATTGCCTGATGATGTTATGGTATTAGAATCATTATCAAAAACAACTCCAACAACAGCATATTCTCCAAAAAGAGAAGTTGCAGTTGAATATAAGAAATTAGCCGGGTGTATTGCAGGCCAAGAGTTTGTTGATAATCGTATGCGTGCAAAAGTAAAATCTCTTTTTAGGATGGATATGGGAAAACAAGAAGTAAATAGGGCAGCTTTCTTAAAAGATTTACAGGGTGCTGTTGAAGTACCTATAGCTGATGTAGATAATGATATAAAAAAGAAATAATCAGATAATTATTTATACTACATTATTTTTATTTTCTTTATGGAAGTGACTAAGAAATCATATTTATTTATTTTATTAATGGTGTGTCTGTTTTTTAGTGGATGTGAAACTACTGGAAAAGCTATAGATATTGCTAAAACTATCTTACCTGCTTATAACGAAAAGAGATGCATTGATAGTGACGGTGGTATATCTCAAGATATAGTTGGAAGCGTTTCTTTTATGAATGAGAAAAAGCTGGATGTATGTATAAGTAGAACAATTCTTTTAGAACAATATTGTAGCAGAAATAGGTCAGTTAATACTGAAATTTCTTGTATGTATGGTTGTAAAGCAGGAGCATGCAATCTAAAAAACACAAAACAACAAGAGAAAAATCTGTGTCCAACTATTGAAGGTTTTGAAAAAGACAATAATATTCATCTTATTTTTGTACCTCATGGTTTTATAACAGCACAAGAAAAAGAACTTTTACAACAAGAGATTAAGAAATTGTTACATGGAGATGATCAATCACTACTCTTTGCTGAGGCATTTGGGCTGTTAGATGTAGATATTATTCAAAAATACAACGAGTTTATTACAATAAATCTTGTTGATGGTGATTTTATTGCTCCAGAATCAGGTGGATTTGTTGAACCATTGCTTTCTTTTGTTAATAACAAATGTGCTTTCTTTAAGGAAGGTCGTGATGTTTTGGTTTATTTGAAAAATGAAGCAGTAGAAGGAGGTTATTGCTATGCTATCCCCTCATTGGAGTTATATCCAAAAGTTATTGTTGCAGGTCATGGTTGTGGGATAACATTTATTCATGAATTCGGACATGCATTTGCAGGTTTAAATGAAGAATATTATCTTTCCCAAAATTATTTTCCTGAAGAAGAATTTTTTGAGGATCAAGAAGAACAGATAGGTTATGGGGCAGTAAATTGTGATCTTCATAAAACTGCTTGCAGTAAATGGTGTAAAGAAATAGATGCTGCTGCTTACCAAGATTATCTTAATGCCTTAGAAAAAGAGAAAAATTGTAGAGATATTCTAGAAGTGCAAGATTTAGAAAAATGGAAAATACTTTGTCCACAAATGAATTTTGAAACTATTTGGAGCAAAGAATATGTTGGAAAAAAGTGTATGGATCTTAGTTGGTATGCAAGTTCAAACATGAAACAGGGAGTTTGCAGTTTAACAACAATGGATACAATCAAATATGTAAATTTAGGAAAAGATTGTTTGCCAGGATATGGCTGTTACTTTGGGTGCGGTGGTGCTGTAAATGCATTTAGGTCCGCACCTTATAGTGTTATGGGATGTGGTGATATTGATGATTGTAATGACGCATATGGATATAGTACGCAAGGTATTGTAGTCATAGATCCTTTGTTTCCAGATACAGCACCAATATATAGTACACCTGCAAAAGAAGAAATTGAAAAACAGTTCATTCTCTTGACAACATACGCAAAATAAAATAGTTTAAATAGTTGTACTTCTTCTTTCAATATATGAAACACAATTTGAAGATTATCTTAGTATTGGTTATAGCTTTCTTTCTTGCACAGGTGATAGGACTAGCTGTTATTGCTCAGTATATTAATATTGAACAAACTGCTGAGACTCAAAAGACTGTTGTTTTTGAACAAAGTTATAATATTACTGGAATTACTGAACCGCCTTTAATCAGGGATGATAGTTATGCTTTTTTGTTTATTGGAATAGCTGTTCTTATTGGAACTGGCATTGTACTGCTAATTATCAAATTTAAGCAAAGAAGATTATGGAAAGCTTGGTTTTATTTAAGTGTGATTATTACATTAATGATGGCATTTTCTCCTTTTATGGAAAAATTGCTAAAGTATGTTCAATTAACACAATATACTGCATATATCACTCTTGTTATTGTTTGTATTTTAGGTTATTTTAAGGTATTTAAACCAAATCTATATGTACATAATTTTACAGAGTTGTTTATCTATGGAGGGTTAGCAGCAATTTTAGTGCCTGTGTTAAATATGACTTCAATTGTTGTATTGCTGTTGTTAATCTCTGCCTATGATGCTTATGCTGTGTGGAAATCAAAGCATATGATTAAAATGGCTGAGTTCCAGACAGATAGCAATCTGTTTGCAGGATTAATGATTCCTAAAAAGAATTTTGCGGAGCAAAATTCTTTTGAGTTTGGCAATCCTGGTAATAAGGAATTTAGTCAGAAATTGAAACCAATGCTTGTTGAGGAAAGAATTGCAGTAAAAAGTTCTGCTAGTTCTGCTAAATACATGGTTTCTGATAAAAAAGAAGCTGTGATTACAACAATTGCTGGAGTTGATGAAAAAGGAGAAAAACAACGTTCAGCTATTCTAGGCGGCGGAGATATTGCATTTCCAATGTTATTTGCAGGAACTGTATTTAAGTATGCAGGCAATTTGTTGGATCCATTAATAATAATTATAACTGTAACAATTGCTTTGTTTCTTTTGTTTATTTATGGGGATAAGAACAAATATTATCCTGCAATGCCTTTTTTGACAGCTGGATGTTTTATTGGCTGGGGAATTGTTTGGCTGATTGGGTTGATGTGAATAATTGTAGATAAAGTAAAAGTATGGAAAACAAAAGATCTTACTTAAACAAATTCAATGTCTTCTGTCGCAACTGTACTGAATAAGAGACAGGATTAATGCTCATACCATCTTTTGCTGCAATTACTTGAATACCTGTTGCAAGATGAATTCTGCGTACTTCTGATAATACATCTGCCTCCAACATTTTAATGCCAAAATGAGTTATTACTGCAAGCTTTGGTTTTACGTCTAAAATTATCTTTATTGCATCATCTGAGTTCAACTGATGATCTTTTTTATAAGATGCAGGATTTTGGACATTTAGAATAAGCATGTCAATATCATTGAAATCATCAATCAATTTCTTTGAAAATCCTGTATCTCCAGTATAACCAAGATTAAATTTTGAGCTTAGAATACGAAAGCCAACTGCAGCATGGTCGCTATGTTTTGTGTAAGTTGCTTTTATATCAATCTCATTTACATTTGTTTTGTTGCCTCTCTCTAGGATGATTGTTTTATCAAGCAATTGTTTGTAGTGAGGCATTAAGAATGGAGTTAATTCTTTTTGATCTTCAATTCGTTCTACAACACTTTTACAGCAGATTAAAACTCCTTTTGGCTCCTCTCCTCCAGCTGTCATTGCATTTATAACTGCGTTTATATCATTGCAATGATTGATGTGATTATCACTTACTAGAATTGCATTTGTATTGCGTAAATTTATACCATACATGCTTGCCATTGTCAATGCTCCTGGACCTGGATCAATATGAAGTTGAGTATTGTCAACTTGGATTATTATTCCACCAGAGGCTCTGAGTTGTTTTCCTACGACAATTGCATCTCCAGCTGTACCAAGAAAAATTATTTTAGGCTCCATATAAAATGAGAATCTTTTTTTATTAAAAAAGATTCTCATTTTATCTTGTGGTTCTATATTCAATTCCATATTTTATATTACTTTAATGTGACAAATATATTTTGACAATATTTTTAAAGCTACTCTTATTCTTATTCGTTTGTAGGCTAGGCTGGGTGGTTAGTCCTCACTTGTAACTGTAAACGGACTTAGACAGAGCTGAAACTGTATGGGCGAGAATAAGGATTATTTTTCGTCTTGTGTCGTACAATGATTTCTTGTCTTGTATGGCTGTATCCTTTGCGAATCATGTCAGGCTAGGAATAGAGCAGCATTAAGCAAAGGGTATGGTGTTTACAAGGTCGCAGGAAGAAGAAAAACGCAAGGTCAACGGTAAGTAGTTTTTGTTTTCCACTGTACAGTGTGCCTACACTTTTTTAATCATACTTTTTGATGAAACATGAGCAGAAAACTGAAATTAATTTTAGTGCTAATAGTTTCTATAATCTTAATATTAGTATTAATCATTTGTAATGATCTGCGGCAGATATCTATTGAGAAGTTTGAGTTAACTGATTTGAAAGCTGCTTCAGCAGAATCAGTTACAATCGTTGGAGATATGTATATAAATAATCCCAGCAGATTTTCAGTTCCAATAAAACAAATAATTTATAATGTAATACTTGAAGAAAATAATATTACACTCTCTTCTGGAGAAATTCCTTCATTTGTATTAGAGAAAAATACTATTACAATGATATCATTTTCACACAATATGAAGTTTGCGCCAACATTAGAACTTTTAATTAAATTATTGACTAAAGAAAAAGTATTTGTTGTAGTTACTGGAAAAGCTTATGCTGATGTTGCTGGAATCTATACACATGAAATTGCGTTTTCACAAAAGATTGATTTTAAAGAATATTTAAGGAACCAGATGAAATAAGTATCAATTGCATATTTCATCTAGTTCAAGAATTATATGTCTTTTATCAGGAACTGAAACAGATATATCTGAACCACTTTTTAAATTTAAGCTTCTTATAATATTATTATTAAAATAAATTCCTAATCTATCTTGTGATAATTTGATCACTTTTTGTTTAATCTTTAATGGTGATTCTCTTAATTCTTGCACTACTTTCAAAGAAGATTGTGGTTCAAATTCAAAAGAATCACAGTTCTCACACTGATAACTAACTACTTTTGATTGCGCTCCATGTACTTTAACTTCTACTTTCTTCATATTTGTATTACATTCTGGACATTTCATCATTATCACCTATTTGTGTTTTTTGCATTTATTACATATAATATGTTATTATTGATTTCAAATAATATATAATATCCATCTTTTTCATGTTCATCAAGATAATGTCTTGTTGGTTGTATTTCACTAAAATAAACCATAATATTCACTTCATTAATTTAGTAGTCAATATGACTATATAAATGTTTTGTTGTTTAGAGTTATTCTTTATTCAAAATGGTCATATCCTTTATTCTCTAATCTTTCTTTTTTTCCATCTTTTATAATGATAATTTCTTCTTCTTTATCAACAATTTCTCCTATCACAAAAATGTTATTAAGATTATCTAGAGATTCTTTTGGAATTGTAAACAATAATGCAAAATCCTCTCCACCATATAATGCATAATCTAATGGATTATTTCCAAGTGAGCTTGCGATATCTATTACTTCTTTAAATATAGGGATTTTATCTGCATAAATAATTGCACCAACACAACTCATGCTGCACAGATGATGAACTTCTGAAGCAAGGCCGTCACTTATATCAATCATTGCTGTTGCGAATTCTGCTATTTCTTCCCCTCTAATCTCTGCAGTTGGTTCTGTGAAATAATTTTTTATTCTTGATAGTTCTGCTGCTAATTCTTGTTCTTTCTTGTTTTTGAGGATTGCTAAAGCAGCAGCGGAACTGCCGATATAACCTGATAGGCATAATAAATCTCCAGTTTTAGCTCCTGAACGCAAGCAAAGCTTTTCTTTTTTGACTGTGCCAAGCATTGCGATGTTTATGATCAATTTTTCAGATTTGTTTGTATCGCCACCTACAATGCTGCAGTTATATTTTTCTGCAGTTTTGTAGATTCCTTTGTATAATTCTTCAACAAGCTCGACTGAAATATTTTCAGGTAAACCTAAAGAAATAACACAATATTTTGGTTTGCCACCTTTTGCAAGAATATCGCTCACGTTTACTTCAATTGCTTTTTTTCCAATCTGCTCAACTGTGAACCATTGAAAATTGAAATGTATGTCCTCTAAAAGCATATCTGTTGTAAAAAGAAGATATTCGTCTTTGTTGTATTGGAGAACTGCACAATCATCTCCTATCGGGGTTATGATACTTTTGTCTGTTATCTGTTGAGTTATTTTTTTTATTAATGCAAATTCTCCGCCGATGTCTTTGATGTTCATAAAAAATCTTCACTCCGTTCGATTTTTTATTTTACTTATCACTTTCTTTATATCTAATTGTAGATTCTTTTTCTCTAGCAATGCAGAAATCATTACAATTCCTTGCGGCTTTGTTTTTAGCACTTGATCAAGATTATTATTATTAATGCCGCCAATTGCTACTATTGTGATATTTATTGCAGAAACTGTTTTTTGCAGTAATTCTGTGCCAACAACACTGCCTGTATAATATTTTGTATCTGTGTGAAAGATTGGACCAAATCCAATGTAATCTGCTCCTTTTTGTTCTGCTTCTTTTGCCTGTTCTGCAGTATGGCAGGAAACTCCTATAATCTTATTTTTGCCAAGCAATTGCCGTGCTTGTTCATAAGGAATGTCCCCCTGGCCAATATGCAAGCCGTCTGCTTCCACTTCACAAGCAATATCAAGATAATCATTGACTATGAAAATTACATCGTTCTTTTTTGTTATCTCGCGGATTTTTTTTGCAGTTACTTTGATAGTTTTTCTTTCTTCATCTTTTTCTCTATATTGGATAACTGTACAGCCTGCTTCAATTGCTGCTTCAATTTGCTGCAATACACTTAATTTAGAGAATTTGCTGTCTGTAATAAAGTATAGTCTGCATCTTTCTAAGGCGTCTTTTATGTTCATTCTTTCTCACTGTATTTTATTATCCATCTCTGCTAACTTTTATTGAATATACTTTAGAGATCTATCTGAGGATTTTATAATAACAATATCTTCTTTTGTTATTTGGAATTCTTCACTTAAACTATCAATGTTTATTATAAGATTATTTGATTCAGGAATAATTGTTATTTCTTCTTTATCCTTGAAAAATCCTTTTGTTATTTTATGCTGGTGTAATCTTCCTTCATATGGTTCTCGAACAACATATTGAAATAGCTTTTTGTTTATTGGCAATCTTTTTCCGCCTGCAGAGCTAATCCATGCATGACTACCTATTGCAGTGCCTATGATAATACCTGAGGATTTCTGAAATTCTTCTTTTTGTTTTAACATTATTCTATAGCGTGACATCTTATATGGCAGTTTATGGCCGATGAATACTTCGTTTAATGCTAACGGAAGTTTAATCTGCCTATTTTTTCTAATAATTTTTGTTTCTAATCTGTCAATATCAATAATATTAATGTTTTTTATGATTTCTTTGAACTTCTTTTCAAAAGTGGAAATATTGGTCTGCATCAAGAAACCTTCTTTTTTTTGAACATTTGCGTTTACTCCTAATATTGGTGTGTCATCTATAAAATGAGATACCCTGAGAAATGTGCCATCGCCGCCAATTATGATAATTAAATCTTGATTGCAGCAGATTTTTTTTTTAATGAATGAACGTTCTATTATCTTGTATCGAAGCTTGTATTTTTTTATTGTGTCTACTACTTTCTTAATAGTATTGTGTTCTATTTCTGAATTGGGTTTCATATAAATAATTAGAATGTTGTTGTATTTCATAGAGCACCAGAATCATTTAATAATAATACTTGGTTTTCCAGGCAATGCCTGCTGTGATTTTTTATCTTCGCTATCTTTCTCCAGCAGGATTTCAATACTTAACTTTAATTCTGCTTCTATATATTGTTTTGCATTGCATAATGTATTATATTCTTCATCATCATTATGGAGTATGTTCATGATGCCAGATTTTAATGTTTTCTGCATTATTTTCATCACATCTTCTCCATGCTTCTTAAATTCTTCTCTAATCATTATGTTTTTAATAATTATTCCAGGGTTTTTAGTTTTATTATATTCTGTTCTTAATGCAATACACAAATCATATTTCCAGCTGTCTGCGACAAATAATTTCATAGATTTTGGTGTTATCTTTACAAGATCCATGACTGCTGTAGTATCATTAAGTACTGTCTCAATCAGCTGTTCTTCAATATCTAGCTGTTTGTTTATTTTATCTTCATCATATAACGGCCATGATGCTTTTGCAATAAAATCCTTTTTTCCAATAGTTTCCCAGATCTCTTCACAGATAAATGGTGTAAATGGTGAAAGCATGATGAGTTGTGATTCGATGAAATGGCTTAATAGTTTTTTATTTGGTTTGTTATTTGTTCTCTTAAGATACCATCTTAATGCCTTATTCAGTTCAAAGAACATCTTCTGAGAAGCTGTCCTGAACAATGTCTCTTCCATAAAATAAGTAACTTTTTTTATTGATTCATTTAGTCTTGATTCAAACCATTGATCAATATTTCTCCATTCATCGCTGCCTTTATTGTAATTCTCTGTACAAAATGTGTATAATTGCTCTAATTTTGTCTTGAATGATGATGCGAACTGATTATCCCAGTTAGGATCATCCATGTTTTCTCCACCATTCATTATTGTAAAACGAGAAGCATCTGCTGAATATTTTGTTGGCAAGTCTCTCATAAGGATGAAGTTGCCTAGTGACTTTGACATCTTTTTTCCATCAACTGTAACCCAGCCGTTTAATCCATAACCATTTGGCCAGTATTTTTCAGGAAAAATTGCGGTGTGATTAAATAATGCAAATGTCAGATGATTTTGAATCAGATCCTTGCCTGAACTGTTAAAATCAAATGGATACCAATATTGGAATTCATCTTTCATCTCAGCAATATGTTCTATGTCTGGTTGTTTTCCTTTGTCAAGCATGATGTAATCAAATACTAGGTCATTTATCTTTTCTGGATTAATCTTTTGAATATAATGCGCGATAGGGTAGAATGCTAGATAGATTGTGGAATCGCTTAAGCTTTCGATGAGCCATTTCTGATCCCATGGAAGTTTTGTGCCAAGACCTTCTTCACGTGAACATGCCCATGCTTTGAGCCAATCAATAGTGTATTCAAATTGAGGTCGAGAAAGTTCTGGGTATAATCTAATCTTAGCTAGAGCTTTTTTTGCAATTTCTTTCCATTCTTTATTGCCGTAATCAATAAACCACTGGTCATCAACAATCTTGATTATGCTTTGCGTCAAGCAACGGCAGATAACTCTGCCAGTTAATTCGTAGAATACATTTGATTGATTTGATTGGAGCAATTCTTTTTTTATTTGTTCTTTTGCCTCTTCTACTTTTCTGCCTTTGTAGATGCCTGTGTTCTCTTTCATGATACCAGCGAAAAATTCTGCTTTGTACAGATCTTTTTTTGCTTCTTCTAATAATTCAAGCTGTTTCGTTGATTTTATCTTTCTTTTTTCACAGGCATCTTTTGCAGGATGTTCACTATACCCTTCCATACTAATTAATGATATAGGTGTAATAAGGTTAATAGCTGCAAAATTAAGATGATATTTTTCTGCAATGGCTTTATCATTCTTTATCTCAACTAAGCCAAGCCAATCATGCGGCGCATGGCTTGGTACACTCATGACAATGCCTGAGCCAATTGATGGATTGCAGAATTCTCCAGGAAGGATAAGGACTTTTGCATTTGACTTAGGTATAGAAACATATTTACCTAATAACTCTGCTGTTTTGATTTCTTTTTCGATTTCAATAGATTTATCCTGAAACTTAAGTTTATCTAGACATTCTTTGCTGATTATCCAATGTTCGTCATTAACTTTTGCTTGGATATATGTTGTTTTTGGGTTTATCCACAGATTTGTGATGCCAAATAATGTTTCTGGACGTAATGTTGCTGCAACTAGAATTATTCTTTTATTTGCATGATCTGCTAGAGGAAATTTCAAGAGAGTAAACTCTTGCGGTGTTTCACCTTCTCCTTCGCTTCTAGAATGGTCTGATACTGGATTTCTGCATTTTGTGCACCATACAACTGGGAATTTCCCTTTGATTACATAATTTTTTTCTTTTAGTTTATTGAATTGCCAGCGGATAAATTTGTCGTACCATTGGTTTAATTCAGTTGTAAAATAACTTCTTCGCCAATCTGTAGAAATGCCAATTGCTTTGAAGTCTTTTGTGAATTCTGGTATGAAATATTCTATCCAGTATTCTGGATTTTCAAATTTCTTTAATTGCTCTTGATCTGTAATGCCCATGTCTTTGAGAATCTTTAATTGCTTTTCCTCTTTTTCTTTTACCCTTTGCGCAGCTGTAATTATAGGAGATCCTGTAGCATGCCATGCTTGCGGAAATAATACATTGAAGCCTTGCAATCGTCTGAATCTTGCGAAAACCTCAGGACGCATTAATGTATAGAAATGTCCTAAATGAGGATATGCATTAACATAAGGATAGGTAAAATGACAGAAGAATTTCTTTCTGTTTATGTCTGCATCTGCTTCGAATATTCTAGCTTTTTCCCAGCGATGCTGCCATTTGCGTTCAATTTGTTGGAAATCTATTGTCATTAGATATGGATAGAGAGATGGCTGTTATATAAAGCTTACGGGGGAGAAAATTTTAGAATGTATGTTATCTCTTTTTTATTTGGTTAAAATTTTATGAAAGTTTTAAATAGTTCTTAATTAATCTCATTAAAATGGTAGTTGATGAGAAAAAAGAGAACGGTATTGAAATCTATACAATGAGTAGTATGGCTACGTTGAAAGGTTTTATAAAAAATGGATTTGATACAAGTACAATCATTAACATTATTGTTAGTTTTGATTCTGAATTTGGAGAATTTCAAAAGAAAGGTTTTTCTTTTCCCCCCAATCTTTTCTTTTATCACGAAGTTTCATGGTCAGAGACAATCGGTGTATTGATTAATCATCATAAATTCACCAAAGAAGAGGCAGTTACGGCATTAAAGAAACTTATTATAAAATTTAATCTTCAAAGAATAGTGAAATTTAATTCAGATGAATTACTTGAAAACTTAGTAGAAGAAGCAAATCAAAGGGTTGTTCAAAAGTTCAATAATCCTCGTTTGAAAATTGGAGTTCATGACATTATCATTATTGGTGGATTCTTGCGAGAGAAGATCAATTTTGTCCATTCCGGGGATGAAGGGTTTTTGAAAACTTGTGAAGAATTAGGAATTAATACTGTACCTCTTCCGCAACGTGATTTTGAGAAAGAAAAAGAGATCAAAAGCTGGATGAAGAAAGGAAGAAGTTAATTATAGAGATTGACGTATTTTTTATAAGCTTCTTTTCTGTTTACTGAGCTATCCCAATTTTTGGATCTAAATTCTTGGATGGATTTAATTGTTTTTTGACTTTGTTCTGAAGTCACTTTTGTGCCATAAATAAGCCCAAATTTAAAAGTTTCAAGCATAGATTTAGATACTTCCATTATTTGATCTAAGAGATGTTTTTCCATCTCGTTGTATTTATTTTCATCCAAAGTAATTTGTGTTGGCATATTTTTATCAAACTAGTCAAAGTTTAAATAATTAACTATTCACCGAAAGATTTAAATATAACTAGTGATATTATAATGTCATGGTTAATACAAAAGTGAGACAAAAAACAGTGGATTCCATTTTAAATGGGATAGTAGATTGTCTAGACAAAAAAGAAAAATTAACTCCTGCATCAATTGGTAAAGAGTTAAAGATTCATCCAAAAACAGCTGGGAGATATATTGAGTCTGCTGAAAAATTAAATATGGTTACATGCGAAGCAGTTAAGTTTGGAAAAAACACAATCAAGCTTTGTAAAGTTAATCCATCATATAAAGAGTTTCTCAAAAAAAACAAGGAGGAATGAAAAATGGAAAGTAAAGTTTGTAAAGTTGTTAAAAAAGAAGAAAGTATTTGGGATAATAAGTTGAATGAGTTCATTGGAGAAATGCTTGAGATATCATGTGATTTAACTGGGAAAGGTTGTAAGTTAGCTGACAATTTTAAAGAAGAGCACACTATTAAAATTGAAAAGAAAATAGAATTTTGTAGTTAAAAATTTTTAGAAATGTTATTCCTCGATTTTCCATTTTCTAAGAATATTCTTTACTTCTATAACAGCTTTCTTATCAGATATTTTCAATAAGTTCTCAAATTTTCTGTTCTCGCATACCAAGAAATTTCTATCCGCTTTTAAATCCCCATAAATCTTCTTTTGAATTTTTATTCGTGATTTTAGATTTTTGATAGTTAAATGTTCTCTCCCTTAGAACTCATAATAATATGTGCTTCTTCTTGAATGGGCTCTCTTTTACATCCTTCACAAATAGGTTTAAGATGATATAACCTCATAAAATTAGTTCTATCACAACAATCAACATTTTTTAGAGAACAGATTATTTTATCTTTCAATTCATTTAAGACCGATGCTTTAATCAATGCTTTATGGTATGGTCGTGAAATTTTATCTTTTAGTCTTTCAAATATTTTGAATAATTCTTCTTTTTCTATTTTAACTTTTTTAATGTAAACTGGAATCCATTTGTAATAAATTCTTAGGCGGGGATTTGAAAAATTAATATTTTTTAGGTACATCAGTTAAGTAATGTTATCAGTTTTTAAAAATTTATTCTTTTGACATTGAACTTATATCTCTATCTGAATATTTTCCTGACATTTCAAAAGAAAGGATATACAAAGCAATTGATAAAGCAAATAATTGGGTAATTAAAAACTGGTTATAAAAAACTCTATACCTTAAATTCTAAGAGAAATACTCATATTTTTTATATTGTGAGTGAAACGAACAAATAAAAAATAATTTTAAAATTTCTTAAACTGAGCGGAAATGTCTATCAAATCAACATGACCTAGAAATAATGCTCTGCAGCAGTATCTGTCTAAGCCAAGTTCGTCCATCACTTTCTTTCTGTCCTCGCCAGCTTCTGTTCTTTCTTTATATTCTTCCCATAATTGGGCAACTGGTTTTCCACAGGATAAACATCTTATTGGAATTAACATTATTCTTCACCTTATCTGTACGATTTTTGTCGTTTAGCTCTAGCCTTAGAATCGTTAGGTTTAGCTGGCTCTTTTCGACGTACGTCTGCAATTAAAAGCTGACGGTCGTATTTTAAGAATGTATCTTTTAGTTCTTGTGAATTTGCAAATGCAACTAATGCTTTTGCAATTGATAATCGTGCTGCTTCTGCTTGTGCTATGAAGCCGCCGCCTGTGACAGATACTGCAATGTCAACTTTATGAGCATATTTCTCTGCTATTATTAATGGTTCCATTATCTTTAATTGTGCTAATTTTGGTGTATAGTTCTCTAAAAGTAAACTGTTAATTCTAACTACACCTCTTCCAGCTTTTAAGGAAGCTGTTGCAATTGCGCGTTTTCTTTTTCCTGAAGTTACTATTGTTTTCATATTTTTGCACCTATCAACTTGCAAATCTCACCAAGTGTGAAGCATTTTATATTAACTAATTTTTCTGTTGAAGCGTGTTCTATAGGAAATGCTGCTTCTTCTTTGTATTTTTCAGGTATACCTATGTAACACATGACTCTTTTAAATGCATCTCTTCCTTTCTGCATTTTCCAAGGAAGCATTCCTCTAATTGTTCTTCTCATTAATCTATCTGGCATTCTTGAAACATATGGTCCTTGTAATGGAATACCTTTTTTCCACTTTTTTAAGTATTTTTCTAAGATAATGTCTCTGTCTCCACTAATCATTGCTTTTTCAGAGTTGATAACAATTACTTCTTCACCTAGTAATGCCTTTTTTGCTGCAACTGTTGCAATTCTTCCCAATATTAAATTTTCTGCGTTGATTATTACCATTGTTTCGACCAATCTTGTTTTTATCCAATTATCTTAATGCCTGTCCCTTTTGGATTTTTCTGCATTAATTCTTCAAATGAAATAATATTCCCTTTTTGCTTTTCTATCTTTTCTCTTGCTTGTTCTGAAAATCTGAATGCTGCGATTGTTACTTTGTGCTGTAAGTCTCCGCCTCCTAATACTTTTCCAGGAACAATGATAGTATCATTATCTTTTGAATATCGTGCAATTTTTGCAAGGTTTACTACACGAGAATGTCTTGTAGGAGCTTCAAGGTATCTTGCAATAGCTTTCCAAATACCTTTTTCTTCTTCAATTGACTTTTTTTTTAAGTCTGCAATTGTTTTTGTTAATATTAAATTTGATTTTTGCATTGCAATTCACTTTTCTATTCTAGTTTTGCAGTCTCTTTTTGTAATGCGTCTAATGCGTCATTAAATACATCAACTGCTTTTAGCACCATTTCTTTTGTTGATAATTGACCAAATGATTCAACTGTAAATATGAAATTGTTTTCATTATGTTCAACTTTTATAACATCATCACAAATGCCTTCGCAAGCATCAATTAATTTTTGTTCATTGATCAATGCTTTGTCAATTTTCCCTTTTTTGTCAAAGATTTGTGGAGGATATTTGTCTTTTACTTCTTCAAATTTAGCACTATTATTGTTTACAGTTATAGTTGGTTCATATACATACCATGTTAATCCAGGACACCATTTTACATGTTCTTTTCCAATGCCAAGTACAGCTAATGCTTCTAATTCAAGTTCTTGGCCTTTTATTAATTTTACAATTGGTGTTTTTGGGTAGATTGGAACAATCTCTGGATCTTTTGATTTGATGTCGCCAGCATAAACTGTGCAGGGACCTTTTGCTTTTAATGTTAATTTTACACTGCATTTTGCAGATTCTATTTCTTCAGGGGTTTCTGGCATCTTGTATGAT